>JALVEM010000021.1 GCA_027030825.1 Thiohalobacter sp. | reverse complement strand
TCATCCGCTGCGCCCCATCAGGCGAATGGTCGATGAGGCGCTCCGGGCACTGAACGACGAGTTCAATGCCCTCTATGCCGACCTGGGGCGAGACTCGATCCCGCCGGAAAAACTGCTGCGTGCCCAGCTGCTGATGGCCCTCTACACCATTCGCAGCGAGCGCCAGCTGATCGAACAGATCGACTACAACCTCTTGTTTCGCTGGTTCGTGGGCTTCTCCATGGACGACCGGGTCTGGCATCACTCGACCTTCACCAAGAACCGGGACCGGCTGCTCGAAGGCGAGGTGGCGCACAAGTTCTTTGCTCAAGTGCTGGAGCAGGCCCGGGCCGCCGACCTGCTGTCGAAAGAACACTTCAGCGTGGATGGCACACTGATCGAGGCCCTGGCCTCGCTCAAGAGCTATCGTCCGAAGGACGAAGACGAACCGCCCAGCCAAAACGGCGGGCGCAACCCCACGGTGGACTTCCGGGGCGAGAAGCGCAGGCGGGAGACGCATGCATCGAAAACCGACCCGGATGCGCTGCTGTTCAGAAAGAGCAAGGGGACGACCGCCAAACTCAGCTATATGGGGCACCTGCTGATGGAGAACCGTCACGGACTGATTGTGGATGCCCAAGTGACCCAGGCGACGGGCACCGCCGAACGGGAGGCCGCCGTTGCCCTGGTCGAAGCGCTCACCGGCACACACCGGGTGACGGTGGGCGCAGACAAGAACTACGACACCCGGGGCTTCGTCGACGCGATGCGCCGTGCCAACGCCACGCCTCATGTAGCCCAGAACGACACCAACCGCTCATCGGCCATCGACGGGCGCACCACCCGCTATCCGGGTTACCAAACCAGCCAGACGATCCGCAAGCGGATCGAAGAATGCTTCGGCTGGCTCAAGACCGTTGGCGGGTTGCGCAAGAGCCGGTTCGTAGGACGTGAAAAGCTCGACTTCCAGTTTGTGCTGGGAGCCGCCGCCTACAACCTGGTTCGAATGCGCAACCTGGGGGCAGTGACATGTTGAAGGCCGAGACCCATGGGGTTGGTGTGCCTGAAAACAGGAGAATCGCGCCAAATTGGCCAATTTCTAGCCAAAGGGTAGGTATCGCTGTGCTTCATTCGCTGCTCTCCGCCAGAAAGACCGTGTCAGGCGGAGTATTTTCAACGGCCTGTTAAGACCTGTTGCGCATCGACGATCGCCCATCCACGATCGTCCAAAGACCTCCCCTGATGAAAAAGGGATTAAGACGTTGTGGTAGAAAACAATGTTACAGGCAGCTCAGTCCAAAGACCTCCCCTGATGAAAAAGGGATTAAGACTTTCTTGAGAATCGGAAGGGTCACATTCCGCACGAGTCCAAAGACCTCCCCTGATGAAAAAGGGATTAAGACATCACCCAAAGAGGGTAAAGAAGTTTCTTGTTGGTCCAAAGACCTCCCCTGATGAAAAAGGGATTGAAGATGGCATTCCTGCGACTGCTGCTGCTTATGAATCACCTTTTGCAAGGCTGCAATACAAGGCGAAATGTGCAAGCTGGTATTGGTCGCAATATGCCGATCTGTTCCTGATGGAAACCAGTGAAAAACGGAGAGAAATCATGCAAAAAATTACGAAAGCGGGTGCCCTGGCATTGTTGGCAGGGTTGATCACGGCCTGTGGAAGCAGCAGCGATTCGGAGGACAGTGGCGGGAGCATCAAACTTGACACCTATGCTGTGCAGTCGACCGCAGGCACACTCTCAAACGGATCTCCGATTATCGACACGGCAATCGGGAACGGCGAGTTCACGATTCACTGGGAAGTCAGCGGTGTCGACTCCTATACGATGGAAGTCTATCTCAGCGATGACGGCAGTATCGCCACTACCCCCAATCTGAAGCTTTACGGCATGAATTGTGGCAGTTCGGGAATCTTCAGCTGCGGCATGAGCCAGGATCTGTCCTGCCAGTTTGGCACGGACGGATACATGAGTTGCGATCCAAGCTCCATCGCCAACCCCCCCATCAATGCAGGCCAGTATCTGAATTACCTGCCGCGTGGCGCCTACTTCGTGCTGCGTGTCTGCAATGCTTTGGCGTCGGAGTGCAAGGAAGAATTCCGCTATGCCTATATCCAGTGAGGCTTGAGATGTGACCGCCGAGAACCGGCAGAGTCCCGCCGGGTCTTGCCCGGAAGATTTCCGAAAACCCGAAGTGGTTCCGGCATCATGTGCCCGATCGATGTCTTGGCGGCAGGGGGCAGGGGCTTCCCCTGTCGAATTGAGCATGCAGGCCTCTTCCAGCCTGGCCCTGGAGCGTTCGGCTCGGGTTCCAGGCATCTGCTGAAAGAGGGTGTGCCCTGACCGACTCATGAGAGTGTCGGGTCTGTCACCCGGCAAGCTTGCCGCCCAGGCGTTCCCGTCACTCCCGTGGCAGGCTGGTATCGCAACAGGACATGGACCTTTGATTTCCGGTCCATTTCTGGGGTATATTCGTTGGCGATACAAAGGAGTGATAATGCAGTTGACCATAACAAGAGGGACAGCCGGGAATTCGTTTGAATATGCCTTGCCCCTGGCGGAATTTCGATTCCAGTTCCGGACCGAAAGCGATTTCTTTCTCCCCCGTTTCAATGCCTCCATGTGGCGTGGTGCGCTGGGTCATGCGCTCAAACGAACCGCTTGCGTGACCGGAGCCAGGGACTGCGGGGGGTGCCTGGTTCGTGACAACTGCGCCTATTCCTGCCTCTTCGAGACGCCTCCGCCGCCCGGTGCGGACCGGATGTGCCGCTACAATTCCGTGCCGCATCCCCTTGTGATTCGCAACAATCCCCGTTCCGGGCATATTCTGCCGGGCGGAGAACTCGACGTTGACACGATGTTGCTCGGAACGCGGGCCGTTTCCTGGCTGCCCTACCTCATTCACGCTCTGGAGCGTGCCGGGCAGTCGGGTCTCGGTCGGGATCGGGTCAGACTGTCCTTGCTTCGCGTTGAGCAGAGCGTAGCGGGGCAGCCTCCCGTGAGGCTGTGGGACCGTGAAGAGGGAGGAGCGATTCGAACCGACTTGCGGCTTCTGCAGCCCCCCGAGGCTCCCGAGGATTCCATCCGTATCGAGTTCCAGACGCCGCTTCGTCTTGTCAGTCAGGGCAGGGTGATACGGGCGGAGCAGTTTCAGCCGGTTCATCTCTGGCGCAGTCTCACCCGACGGCTTTCGATGCTGGAGTATTTCCATGGCGAATCCTCCAGGGAGGCCGATTTCAAGGCATTGCACCGATCCGCCCTGGCGCTGGCCTGGATGGATCATCAGTTGCGGGACCGGCAATGGGTCCGCTACTCGGCGCGTCAGAAGCGCCGCATCCCGCTGACCGGTGTAACCGGTTGGGCGCAGCTGGATCTGCAGGGCCGAACGGAGCTTTGGCCCTGGTTGTGGATCGGCCAGTTCCTGCATGCGGGCAAGGCCACCATCATGGGCCTGGGGCAATACCGGGTGACCGGGCATGACAAGCTTGCCGTTCCCGATCCCTTGCGGGTTGCGGGGTAATCTTGCATGGGTTCGGGCCGGTTCGGGAATGCCGCAGGGCAATGGCCAGGGATCCAGGGATGGACGAACACCCCTTCAACTTTCAATGGAGCCGGGCCATGAATGCGCCGAAACGAATTCTTCTCTTTGTGACCGGTCTTTCGCCCCAGGTCGTGACCGAGACCCTGTACGCCTTGGCGACCGATGCGGAATCCCCCTGGATACCGGACGAGATACATGTCATTACCACCAGCGAGGGCGCCGACCAGGTACGGCTGTCCCTGCTCTCCGAGGAGCCGGCCTGGTTTGCCCGGCTGATCGAGGATTACGACCTTCCCGCCATTCGTTTTGACGAGAGCCACATTCATGTTCTCGAATGTGCGGATGGCTCGCCGATGGAGGATGTGCGCACGCCACAGGACAACGAGCAGGCTGCGGATCAGATTACCGAGTGGGTGCGGCAGTTCACCCGCGAGGACGACAGCGAACTGCATGCCTCCATCGCTGGCGGCCGCAAGACGCTGGGCTACTATCTCGGCTATGCCCTTTCCCTGTTCGGTCGCCCGCAGGACCGGCTCTCCCATGTGCTGGTCAGCGAACCATTCGAATCCAGCAGGAGTTTCTTCTACCCGATGCCCACCACCGACGTCATGGAAACCCGCAGCCAGTCCTTGACGGACCCTCGGGTGGAGCTGGCGGAGATCCCCTTCGTGAAGCTGCGCGACGAACTGCCCCGGCAAATGCTCATACAGCAGGGAAGGGCGAGTTTCAGCTCGGTCGTGGCGGCGGCGCAAAAGGCCTCGCAACCGCCCCGGCTCGAAATCGATCTGGCGGCCCGTCGGGTTGTGGCATCCGGCGAAACCATCTCGCTGACGCCGGCCAGTCTCGCCTTTCTGGCAATGTTTGCCCGCGCGGAAAACGGTGAGCTGCCGCGTCTTCGTCACGACAGCCCCGATCTGGGGGCGCGTTACCTGGCGGAATACGCGCGCATTGTCGGGCCTCACAGCGGCGACTTCGAGAAGGTCGAGACTGCGCTGAACAGCGAGGATCTGAAGGATTGGTTCGAGCAGCGCAAGTCGAAGATGAATCGCGAACTGGAAGGAAATCTCGGTCGAAGCCTTTCCCGTCGCTACCGTCTGCACGGCCGCGGGCATCGCCCGAACACGACCTTTGGCCTGGATCTCGAGCCGGATGTCATCGTGCTCAGGCACGACGGCAAGCTTGCCGTTGATACGGAAGCCGGCCGAATCCTTCAGGATGGTGCCATTGATCAAGACCGGAGCCCGGCATGAACGAAACCGTCATCACCTGTCCCAACTGTCAGTTCGAGATCCCGATCTCCCGCGTGCTGCGCGAGCAGATCAGCCAGGATCTGGAGCGCCGCCACCGGAACGAGTTGAAAAAGAAGCTCGAACAGGCCCGGATCGAGGCCGAGGAAAGGGTGCGGGAGCAGAGCGGACTGGAACTCGAGGATCTGCGCCGACAACTGAAGGAGCAGACCGTCCGCTCGGAACAGGCTCGCAGGCAGGAGCTGCAGGCCCGCGAACGCATGCGGGAACTCGAGCAGAAGGAACAGCAGATGCAGCAGGAGATCGACGAAGCCGTTGCAAGGCGTCTCGATACCGAATTGAAGAAACAGCTGCAACAGCGCCTTCAGGTCGAAACCGCTCGACTTGATCAGGAGCAACGCCTGCTGCGGGAGCAACTCGAGCGCGAGCGCAGCGAACGCAAGCAGGCTCAGGAAGTGGAGCTCGCACTGCGGCGGGAAAAACAGGAACTCGAGCGCAAGGCGCAGGATCAGGAGCTGGAATTGCAGCGCCGCATCGATGCCGAGCGCCGCCAGATCGAGCAACAGCTGCGCGAGCGGCTCGCCGACGAACAGGCACTGAAGCTGCGGGAAAAGGAAAAGCAGATCGAGGATCTGCGGCAGTCCCTGGAAGACGCTCGCCGCCGCAGCGAACTGGGTTCACAGGAACTGCAGGGCGAAGTGCTGGAACAGGACCTGGAAGACAGCCTCGCCGCAGCCTTTCCGGTGGACGGCATCGAACCGGTCAAGAAGGGCGCCCGCGGCGCCGATGTGCTGCAACGGGTCATCAACGAACGGCTCGTCGAATGTGGCAGCATCATCTGGGAAGCGAAGAACGCCCGCAAGTTCTCTCCGGGCTGGATTCCCAAGCTCAAGGACGACCAGCGTGCAGCGGGAGCCGCGGTTGCCGTGCTGGTCACCATGGCGCTGCCGGAAGGCATAGCCGGGTTCGGCCAGAAGGATGGCGTCTGGATCTGCGACAGGGCCCACGCCCTGCCGCTGGCCGGTGCCCTGCGCAGCCAGTTGCTCACGGTAAGCCAGGCCCGAGCCGCCGCCACCGGTGTCAGCGCCAAGCTTCAACTGCTCTACGATTACCTCTCCGGCGACGAGTTCCGTCACCGGGTCGAAGCCATCGTAGAGGCCTTTACCGCGATGCAGGAACAGGTCAACCGCGAACGCCGCGCCATGAACCGGCACTGGAAGGAACGCGAAAAGCAGATCGAACGTGTCATGCTCGGCACCACCGGCATGTACGGCGACCTGCAGGGCATCATCGGCTCGGCCATGCAGAGCGTCCCGGCGCTGGAGCTGGAGGACGGGGGTGAGTTGCAAATCAGCGATGCCACCAGTCAAACTGAACTCTGAATTGAATTGCGGCAGATAGACGAAAAAAGATGAGTGAGTATGAAATGAAAGACAAGATGGATTCGAGTTGCCGCATGGGTTTTTCAGCCTATCTTCGTGATCTCGAAAAATTCGTTGACAGCTGGCGCGAAACTGTCGAAACCCTGTTGAACGATGATTCCATCCGCCAGTGCATCAATCGCAACGATGCATTCCTGCTTCGAGTGGGAGGGCATAGCGGCATCGAAAAGAATTCCCGCCCTTGCCGGGAGAATCAAGCAAAAGGTCAAACAGAAAAGCCGTTGACGGATAGTTCGGGAATATCTGCCGAACGGATCAGCCGTTGCCAGAGTGTTTTGTGCCACGACCCATCCTAAAAGTCTCCATATTGGTGTAATTGTCATGACTCATACACTCATTACCTTCCTAGGTCGTGTACTGCGCAACGACAAAGGCTATCGTACCACCGAATATCGATTCCCCGATGACACCATCAGCGAGCCAGTGGCCTTTTTCGGCCGGGAGCTGTCCAATCGGCTGCAACCCGATCGGCTGGTCATACTCGGTACGGCCGGCAGCATGTGGGATCACCTGTTCGAAAAGGATATCGACCTGGGTCAGCAGAGCGAGGAGCAACGGGTCGCCCTCATGGAGGCGGTCGAGCACAAATGTGTCGACGAGTCCCTGCTGAGATCGCTGGCCCCGCTGCTTTCCAAAGAGCTGGCGGTCGATGTAACGCTGCGCATCATTCCCTATTGCCGCACACCGGTGGAACAATCGGAACTGCTGCGCATTCTCGCGGAAGAGGTGAGCGATGGTGACCGGATCGACCTGGATGTCACCCACGGTTTCCGTCATCTGCCCATGCTGATGTTGCTGGCGGCCATGTATCTTCGCCTCGCCATGGACGCTGAGATCAGTGGTATCTGGTATGGCGCCTTCGATCCTGAGACCGATGATGCGCCGGTCATGGAATTGTCCGGGCTGTTGCGTTTCATGGACTGGCTGCAGGCACTGTACGGATTTGACAAGGATGGCGACTATGGCGTGTTCGTCCGGTTACTGGAGCAGGCCGGCGCGGACGACCAACTGGTGGATGCCTTGCGGCAGGCAGCCTACTTCGAAAACATCCTCAATGTTGGCGAAGCCACCGGTAAATTGCGCCAGGCCCTGACCCAGATGGAAAGCGCCAGGCTCGATGCGCCGGAAGCGGAGCTCGTCCTGCCTCTCCTGCGCCAGCGGCTGGCTTGGGTAAGTGAGAAGAAGCAGTTTGAAAAACAAATCCGTCTGGCACGCCATTCCCTGGAACATGACGACTATCTGCGCGCAGTGCTTTATCTCTATGAAGCTGTCATCACCCGCCTGTGTCAATTGGCAGGAGTACAGGTTCAGGACTTTTCCGAACGCGAAATGCTGCGCAAGCGTTACGAAGGAAGCGTCCGTGATTTCCCGGGCGAGTGGGAGCAGTATCGACTGCTGAAAAACCTGCGCAACCAAGTCGCCCATGGCACCCGGCCATCCAGAAGTGATGTACAAAAGGCACTGCTCAATGAAACGCAGATGAAAGAAACCATGGAGTTGTTGTTGCAGGCCATTGAAGCCGGGGATCTCCCATCGGCAGCAGCGATTGGTGACAGTTGAAGGCAAGTTTGACATTTTGGACGCTGAAAGCCCTTGCGGAAAACCTGTAGGCGGGGCAGAACCGATAACCGGAGAACGACATGCACGCACTCGTTTTTGAACTCAATTCCATCCAGTCCTATCTGTTTTCATCGGGCAGGCTGCGTGATGTGGCAGGCGCCAGCGAATTGCTCGATCAGATGACTGATGGCGATGGGAATTTGCTCGACAATGTTCTGAACGCACTGGGGATGGATAAGAAAACCATGGAGTTTTCCCGACGCGCGGGCGGTGCAATTTATGCCTTCTGCAATGACCGCGACGAGTTGATGCGGTTTCTGCGGCTGTGGACCCTTGCGGTGCAGCAGTGGGCGCCGGGCATAGATTTCAGCCTGGGCGTTGGCGAAGGCGGCACCACCCATGCCGAAGCCTTCGAAGCTGCGCGCCGGGCCATGAAAGCCGACGCCAATCGCAAGCGCCCGAATCTGCCGCTGGCCAGCCCGCTCGCTACCCGCTCGCGGCGCACTGGGCAACCTGCCGATGGCGACGTCAGTTGGGAATCCAAGGACGGGCCGATGGATGCCGCCACCGCCAGGAAAAAGCAGATGGCCGATCTGTCAAGGGCGGGCTTTCTCAAACGCTTTGCTCCGGAAGTCAGCAACCTGGGGTGGCGCGACTGGCCGACGGACCTGGAAGGTGAAAGTGCGAAAGGCGCTTTTCCCTTTAGCGGCGATGATCGTACCGTCGCGCTGATCCATGCCGACGGCAACGGGTTGGGACAGTTACTGATGCACATTCGTGATGCGGCCAAGGAAAACGACAGCCGCTTCGTCGAACTCTTCAGCGCTTTTTCCAAAGCTGTTGCCGCCACCACGCAAAGTGCGGCGCAACAAGCCACAAAAGAAATTCTGCTGCCCGTGCGCAGAGACGGTGAATGCCTGGCGGCCCGTCCCATCCTGCTCGGCGGCGACGACATCACCGTCATCATTCGCGCCGATCTGGCCATGAACTATTGCAGGGTATTCTCCGAAGCCTTCGAAAGCGCCAGTCGCAAGGAACTCGCAAAACTTGGCAAGGATCATCAAATAAAAGGTTTGCCGCAGAGACTCACACTCGGCTTCGGCCTCGTCTTTCTGCGCGCTTCCCAGCCCTTCCACATGGCCATCCATCTCGTCGAAGCTCTGGTCGGCGAGGCGAAAAAAAAGGCCAAGGCGCTGAACCAGGACGATCCCGAATCCTCCATCGCATTCTACCGAATTACCGGCTCGCTGGTGGACGACTACGGCCAGATCGTCGCACGTGCGCTCTCGCACCGCTTCGGCGACGAAACCTTCATCGACACCCTCGGCGTTTACTACTTCAAAGAGCAACAGCCCCGGCTCGTTGATATGCTCGAACTCGCCAAAACGCTTGGCGCCGATGACATGGCGCGCGGTCCCACACGCCAGTTGATGACACTGATGGGGCACGACAAGGCCCAAGCCGAGCGGCGCTACCGACGCTGGCGACAACTGATGGCGGACGAGCGCACCAGGAAATGGTGTCCGGTAGAGTCTGATAACGCAACGCAAGAGCGCAAGAAAAAATCATGCCTGGAGCAATATGACGAACTGATGAAGAAACTCGCCGGCATTTCAAAAGACGCACCACTGCCCTACAGCGACAGCGACGATGGCATCCGCCGCAGTCCCCTAGGCGACGCGCTGGCCTTGCTGAGCCTGATGTGCGCCCGATCCACCACAGACACTCAAAAGGAACAAGCAGCATGAAAGCGCAACTGACCATTGATCTCAAAGGCTACTGGCATGCCGGCGGTGGACGCGATGCGGGCAGCGTTTACGATGCCGTTGTCCAGCGCGACCCTGATGGGCTGCCGGTACTTCCCGGACGCCACCTCAAGGGGCTGCTGCGCGACGCTGTCGCCCGCGCGGAAAATTGGGGCTGGGACCATTTCGAGGGCATGACCGACACCCTTTTTGGTCGCCGCAATCCAAGCGACGAAGGCGCGCCCGAACGCGGCTGCCTGCGAATCTCCGACGGCATGCTCCCCCAGGCTCAACGGCGCTGGCTGGCGAGCGCGGAGGGCGAAAGACTGACCCCCGCACTGTACGCTGGCCTCTACGCCACCGCCGTCGAACACGAAAGCGGAACCGCGCTTAAACACAGCCTGCGCGGCATCGAAGTCACCATCCCGGTCAAGCTGCAAGCCTTAATCGAACCCGTACCCGGACAAACCCCGCCCGACGGCTGGGACGAGCGTATCAGCGACATTCTGCACCTGATCGACGCCGTTGGCGCCCACCGCAGTCGCGGCCTCGGACGCGCCGAAATCACTCTGGAGGTACAGCCATGAAACGTCAGGCCCTTGCTATCGACCTGCTCGAAGACTGCGTCTTCAGCGCCAGCGCTGCCACCGAAGGCGGCCACGAATCGCTCGACTATATCCCCGGCGCAGCCCTGCTCGGCACAGTCGCCAGCCGTCGCTACGACACGCTCGACCGGCGCGTCGCCTACACCCTGTTCCACAGCGGAAAGCTACGCTTTTCAGACGCCACCCCCTGGGATGGCCAAGCGCCTGGCTGGCCAACGCCGCTTTGCTGGCATTACGAAAAGCTCGCCGACTACAAGAAAGAGGATCGGGGCGCTACCCGGCTAAATGCCGACAATATCATCAACCGGCTCCACGACACCACTGAACAGCAACGCCAGCTCAAGCAAATGCGCGGCGGCTACATCCACGCCGATGGGCGTTACACCACCCCGGCACGCGAACTGCGGCTGAAAACCGCCATCGCCCCCGAAACCGGTCGCGCCGAAGAAGCCCAGCTGTTTGGCTACGACGCCCTGCTGCGCGGGCAACTGTTTGTCGCCTTTGTCGAAGCGGACGACGATATTGATCAGGCGCAGTTCGACGGGATCATCGATGCGCTGAGCGGTGAGCAACTGCTAGGCCGTTCCCGCTCCGCCGAATACGGTCGCTGCGCGATCACGCCGATCGAACTCGATCCACCCCAAGCCGGCAACATCCAAACCGACGAACTGATCCTGTGGCTGCTCTCCGATCTGGCGCTGGCTGATGCATTTGGCAATCCGAAAATTGAGCCTGCACCAGAAGATTTCGGCCTTGACGGCTGCAAGATTGACTGGTCGCGCACATTCCTGCGCACTCGCCGTTACTCTCCGTGGAACAGCGCCCGCCGGGGATACGACAATGAGCGTCTGGTTGTGCAGGCAGGGAGCATCATGACGTTCAGCGGTAAACCCGACGATCCTGGCGCCCTGCAACAACTGAATGTCAACGGCGCGGGTCTGTACCGTGAAACCGGACTTGGCCGAATGTGGGTCAATTCGCCGCTGCTGGCAACGAAGTGCCCCCAATTCGACGAACCGGCCCCACTCCCCAGGATGGATAGCGAAGTGGAAAAACCCGTCAACGATCCGTTGATCCAGTGGCTGAAGAGCCGCGCCAACATCGACTGGCGCGACACCGTCGAAACCCTTGTCCAGCAGCATCTCGCCATGTACAACAACGCCATCGACGCTGCCCGCCGCTTCAACGGTGTTACCGGCGACATCGCCTATGGCCCGTCGCGCTCGCAATGGGCTGGGGTCGGCAGCGTCGCCCGCAATCAGACTGGCCGGAAAATATTCGAAGATCTTTTTCAGGGAGACAAGGCGCGCATCAAGCCGAAAGGCGATGGTTGGAATATCGAAATACCCGTGAAGGAAGCCGACCGGCCGCCACAAAAACTGGCCGACTTGCTCAAGGAAAAACTCGCCTTCGACAAGATCACCAGCGAGATCCCGGACACGCATAAAAACCGCGCTTACGCCCTCTTTATACAAAGGTTGGCCGACCGCATCGCTGACGTCATCGAGACCCGAGGAGTCTGACCATGAACCGACTTGATTGCAGCACTGTCTTTATCGCCCGCTTCACGCTGGAAGCTGCCACTGCGCTCTCCGTCAGCACCGGCAACCCCGACGGCGTTTTCGACACCGCCTTGGTCCGGGACGCCAACGGGCTCCCTGCACAGCCCGGTTCCAGTCTCGCCGGCGTTCTGCGCCACCTCTGGATCGAAACCCATGGCGATGACGAAAGCGCCGCCGACGATCTGTTCGGCTACCAAAAACGCAAGCACGGCGAAGCTTCCCGGCTTTTGGTCTCCTGGGGCGCGCTGCTCGACAGCCAGGGCCGACCGGCCGAAGGACTCATCACCGAGTCGCAACGTCTCGAAGACGAACTCTACAAGGCAGTGCTGGACCAGCAGGACACACCCGTTTACCGCGATCGCGTTCGCCTGACCCATCGCGGCGCCGCCGCCGACAAGGCCAAGTTCGACCGCGCCGTTCTTCCCGCCGGCCATCGCTTCGCCGTGGAACTCAAGCTCTGGGCCGACTCGCCCGAATCCGGCCAGGCCGAATGGAATGCCTTGCTCAGTCTGCTGCGGCACCCCGCCTTCCGCCTTGGTGGTAATACCCGCGCCGGCCTCGGCAAAATGCGGCTCATCGAACTGCATCAGGGCTGCTTCGATCTCGAGAACCCCGAGCAGCGCAGACACTACGCCCAGCTTGGGCGCGGGCTCGCCGATACGAAAATGTTGCAGCATAAGGACATCGAACCACCCAGCGACAGCGACTGGATCAGCGGCGAACTCGTCCTCGAGGCCAAAGGCCCCTGGCGCATCGGACAGGGAAACGAAAGCCTGTGCGGCGACAACGGCGACAAACCCGCCGACCTGTTGCCGAAAACCGAAGAGTGCATCATCTGGGAAGATGGCAAGGGCCAGCGGCAACTGAAAATGCCCCTCGTCCCCGCCTCGTCGATCAAGGGCGCGCTGGCCCATCGCATTGCCTTCCACTACCGCCGTCACGTCGGAGAGTGGAACAGCGAAGACGCCACGCTCGACGACCAACGCCCAGAATCTCTCCACTCACTGCTCGGCTGGATCAAGGACAGCAAGGATGGCAATGAAACGGGACGCGCCGGCGCGCTCATCCTCGATGACATCAGCATTACGCTCGACAAGACTCAGGTCATTCACCTCATGCACAACGCCATCGACCGCTTCACCGGCGGCGTCCGCAACCGCATGCTCTTCGACGAGGAAAGCCTGTTCGGCGGTCAACTGACAATCCCCATCGCCCTGAAAAAGAGTGCCCTAGAAAACGCCGGTCCCGAAGTCCGCCAAGCGCTCAGCGACGCACTCGACGACCTCTGCCAGGGCCGTCTCGCCATCGGCTCTAAAACCAGCACCGGCAACGGATTTTTCACCGGCGAAATGAAAGGTCCGCTGGCCGACTGGCTGAGCGAAACCGACAAGCCTGAATCCAACGAGGAGGCCGCCTGATGGAAACGCTCGACGCCTACGAAAAATTTCGTGAAAGCGCCAAACTGCCGCGGATGTGGCAAGGCGCGCCAAAGCTGGAAAACATGCTGACGCTCACCGAGCCCGACGAAGTCTGGGCGGAACTGCAAGTCAAGGTACCAACGGAGGGCTGGCTCCAGTTCCAGTCCTGCCAGCAATACTTCACCGACGGCCTGCCCACCCCCGAACCCGATTGGGGCTGCCTGCTCGCCGCCGAAGCCGTCACCGCGCAAGGCCACAGTCTCAGCCTGCGCCAAAACACCGGCCAGGGCTGGACACTCGCCACTCACAGCCACGACGAGCAGGGTACGGGGCTTTGCGATGAAGTCCGCCACCGTCTGCACGGTGTAAATGGCAATCTCGTTTACCGCCGCTACTGGAGCGATGCTGGTGAACGCGGTTACATCCAGCATTTGACCCTGCTCACTGCCATCGAAATCAACGCCGACAGCGAGGAATGATCATGAACGCTCGTCCCAATTGCCCTCAAGGTCTTGACAAAAACAGGATGCAAGCCATCTCGGCTCCCTATAACTTCGTTCCCCTCTCCGAGACCATCGTCATCCCCGAATGGGCCAGGCAGGTTTCCCATGATCATCCGTTTCAGGACGGTTACAGCGGCGAGATTCACTATACGCTGACGGCGGAAACGCCTTTGCTCGTCGGGGGCAAGCAGAAAAATGCTACAAAAGATGCACCTGGAGAAGTGAGTCCATTCAAGCTCCCGGATGGCCGTTACGCCATCCCCGGCTCCAGTCTCAAGGGCATGCTCCGTTCTCTCGTCGAAGTTGCGGGATTTGGGCGGATGCGCATGGTGGATGAGCAACGCCCGGGGCTACGCGACATATCAGGGAAGTATGTATCTGCCTCGTACAAAGAAAAGGTCGGAAACATTAAAACCGGATTTCTTCGGAGAACCGGGGATGGCGGCCAGGAAATCATCCCCTGTCAGATGAAGCGTCTGCATCATCGCGATATCGAAGAAGCCACCGGCGCTCCCAAGCCTGTTTTCAAGCAAGGAATGAGCGTACGGAATAAATATCAAAAATGGGAGAATCTCTGCCTGAAAATGAACTGGGACGAGCGCGCTGTCCCGTTTTCCATAGACGAGCATTTTGCCAAACCGGGTTATGGCTCGTATGAAGGATTCGCCGTATTTACTGGCCAGATCTCCGACAGCACAAAAGACAAGGGCAAGAAAAAAGACTTCATTTTCTATGATGAAAGCCCGGAAAGGGCCATCAGGGTCGATACCCGCTATTGGCGCGACTTCCTCTATATCCACGAAGATGATGAACCCAACAGTGACCGTCCCTGGAACGGCTATTGGAAGTCGATATACCGAAATGGCGGAAAAGTACCCGTTTTCTACAAGGAAGATAACGGCATCCTGCGCATCGGCCTGGCCTACATGCCCCGTCTTGCCGGAGATTACACGACCCTTGACTGCATCAGACATGTATCCACGAAACACCTCGACGTTCCCGGAAAAGACAACGGTTATGATTTTTCCGATCTCCTTTTTGGCGCTGTCAATGGCGAGAATCAGTCTGATGCACTCAGAGCGCGGGTCAGCGTCGAGATGGCCATCGCTGAAGGCGAACCCAATACAGAAGCCCAGCCAGACACCATTCTCAATGGTCCCAAGCCTTCCTATTTTCCGAACTACATAACACAAAAGGTTGATCGGACCCGACGGTCGGGGCAACTGACGGGAAATCAGTACGCCACTTACATGTCAACCACTTCGGTGCCAAACCCAACATTACGCGGTTACAAACGCTATCCCGTACGCCCTCTCGAGCAAACTGGTGTACAACAGCTACAAGACGATCAACGCGAAAACAAGAAGGTGCAGGTAAAGCTGGAAACGCTAGGCGAAGGGACCCGGTTTCGTGGACGTCTGGTATTCCATAACCTCAAGCACGAAGAACTCGGTTTGCTCGTATGGGCGTTGACCTGGGGAGGAGACGGAACATTGCGTCATTCGCTCGGCATGGGAAAATCCTTTGGTTTCGGTCAAATTCGAGTGGAACTTGACTATGATCGTTCCGTCCTCATCCCAAATGATCCCGACCAGGGCCCGGCAGACAGTCTTCAGCAGTTTCTTCAGCGCGCCAGCCGTGATTTTGAGAAGAATATGGAGCAACGATTGAAAACACGTGGTGGCTGGCGCGCCAGCCCTCAGATCGTTGCATTGAAGGCGATGGCCGACCCGACATGCGCGACACGACTTCCATCTGGAATGATGCTCAGACATATGTGTCTCAACCCAAAAGAAAGGAAGAATGAATTTGTCTGGGCCAAACAGAACAAGCTGGCGCTACTCGATTACGAGGTCGCCGCCCAGTACGCCAGAATTCTGAAAGAGCGGGAGGAAAAGCTTGCCCAACAGAGAAAGGAGAGAGAAGAAGCCTTGCTCAAGCAACAAAGAGAAGAGGAGAAAGCCCGAAAGCAGGCGGCTTTGGACGCACTTCCCGATCACGAAAGGTCAATGCTTGAACTGAATGAAGCTATCGATGCATTGCCAGATACTTTGACCAAAGAGCGATACACAGAAGTAGTGACGATGTTCAATGACTATATTCGGCGTGCAAACTCATGGCCTTGTGATTTTCGCATTACTCTCGCCGCAAAGATCGAGCAAACTTATGACAGATATGGCTGGGGTGCTCCCGGCCTGAAATCCAGTCAAAAGAAAAAGCAAAAGGCCAAGAAAACTAAGGCACTTGACCAGCTAAAAGACTGCAATTCATAAATTGCATATTGGAAGGTTGGCCGAGATCCATGCTCTGCGATGGTTTCGTTCCCGCAGTCATTCTATGCAACTCGAGGGTGTGCGGAAAAACTCAAGCAGTCCAGTGGGGTGTGGTGATGCGGCTATCAGCTTCAGGCGGTCTTGATGAGGTAGAGGCGGATCTGCACGTCCGGCAAGATAATTTTCAACCTCTGCTCAATGTTCTGGCAAATGGGCGACTGGCTGGAAGGGGACTTGTAACGCTGTACCTGTTCAAGGCGCGTCACATCCAAGAAGGACAGCAAGTTTCATCGCCCCAAGCTGGCGGTGCCAGAAATCGGGGAATGTCGCTCCATCGGCTTCCTCGGGTTCGATTCGTACCCGCACGGACGGCGGGATACGCTGGCATTCGGTCATGAGGAAGATAAATGTGCAGCTTTCGGGCAGCCTGTTTTTTTCCTTCGGCTTCTTGTCGTGGTTTATCGGATCGCTCGGGAGTATTTTCTCGTCACTGAAAATGGCCGGCGCTTCGTCGTCGAGGGGGGTTGTTGAAATTGCCCAGCACATGCCAAGATGCTGTCTGGACAGTTCGAAGGACTGGCATTTTTCCGCCTTGTCTGGATCCAGCTCCAACAACCGAGTTGCCGGCCTGTTCCTCGAGGCGATGACAATTCCCTCGCACCGCTTAGCGGCAGAGCAGTGCCCCGGCAGATGTGCCATGGCCTAGTGCACATCGGCCTTTTTCATGGCGTCGACTATAGCTTGATCAATTTTAAGGAAAACTTGAACCATGCTTGAAAAGAAAACATCCCTTTCCCTCAATGGCATCTACCTTGTTCATATGATCCCGGTCACCGGTATCAGTGACAACCCCGAGTTCCCTCCAGGCAAGAGCAACAAGTCCGAATATCGATTGAAACGGAAGTCCCTTCATTTGCTGGAGCTGTGCCCATGAAAACCACCCTCATCTGCACCGTCGGCGGCTCACACGAGCCCATTGTCAAGGCGATCGAGTCGCTGCGGCCGGATTTTGTCGCCTTCGTCTGTTCGCGGGACGATCCGGCAACCGGGCGTGCCGGTTCCCATGTGCAGGTCACGGGGCAGGGCAAGGTGATCAGGGCCAGACGGGAAGATGACAAGCCCTCGCTGCCGGCCATTCCGCAGCAGGTCGGGCTGGAGACGGAGCAATTCGAGGTTCTGCTGGTGCAGCCGGATTCCCTCGATGATGTCTATGACCGGGTCATGGGCTGGCTTTCCGCGCGCGACCGCGAGCGGGAGCGCATCCATGCCGACTATACCGGCGGCACCAAGACCATGAGTGCGGCACTGGTGACCGCTGCGCTGGACGACGGGCAGGTCGACCTGCATCTGGTTTCCGGCAATCGTGCCGACCTGACGCGCGTCACTTCCGGCACCGAGGTGATGATGCCTGCCAGCGTGGCACGCACCCGCTTCCGGCGGCGGCTTGCCCAGGCAGCCGCTTCCTGGCGTCATCATGCCTATGACGAAACCCTCGATCAGCTCGAGTCGATGGGGCCGCCCTCGGAGCCGGGCCTGCAGGGCGATTTTTTGCGCCTGCGCGACCTGAGCCGGGCCTTCTCTTTGTGGGATCGCTTCGATCACGCCGCCGCGCGGGAAGTGCTCTCGCCCTACCGGCAGATTCTGGGGCGGGATGCGGGCATTCAGCCTCTTCTGGTGATCCTCGACTACCTGGTCGGCGACAAGCCGGCCAGCGAACCGCTGCGGCTCTACGACCTCTGGCGCAATGCCGAGCGCCGCGCGGGGCAGGGCCGCTACGACGACGCCATGGCGCGTGTGTATCGCCTGCTCGAGTGGACGGCCCAGTGGCTGCTGCGCCAATACTCCGGCATCGAAACCGCCGATGTGCCCCCGGACCGGGTGCCGGGGCATGTCAGCCTGACCCCTGGG
>JALVEM010000020.1 GCA_027030825.1 Thiohalobacter sp. | reverse complement strand
TCCAGCACCAGGGCCGCCATGCAGGCATTGCGTTGCAGCCAGTCCTCGCCCGGGGCCGGAGGCCCGGCCAGGGCGGCCAGCGCGGCAAGCCAGAGATAGAGGTCGCGATTGAGGTCCGGCTCGGCAAACCAGGCGATCCGCCCGGGCAGGCGCAGGGTCTCGGCATCCCGCCAGGCCAGCTCCACATGGGTACCGGTGCCGGCGATCCGTTCCAGCCAGCGCCGCCGGGCGCCGTGGGCCGTTTCGTTGGCGATCTCGACCCGCAGGCCCGGATCGCCGCCGAGTGCCCGGAACAGGATGGCGACCTCCCGGCGCACGTCGGAGAGCGACACGGCGGCCTCGGGATGCTCCCTGCGCGCCTGCCGGGTGATGAAGCGGTGCCAGAGCTGACCGACCCATTCTTCCATCTTGCCTTGCTCCCTTCGCTCAGGGCTCTTCGGTCACGGGCGGCCCTGCGGGGCGAACTCGGGCCGGGGCCTGCTCGCGGCGGTGAAAGCAGTCGGCCGGCACGTCCGGGCGGCGCCCGAAGTCCCGTTCCGAAACGTCGCGCGCGCATTCGCCGGCGACCATCTGCAGCGGAATGTGGCGGCCCCGGGGCCGATTGACCCGCTCGCAGGCCTGCACGCACTGCTGGCACTGGGTGCAGGTGAACATGTGGCGCTTGATGCGCCGTGGCCTGAGCAGCATGGGACAGGCGTGCTCGCAGGAGCGGTCGCAGTCCAGGCAGGATTCGGCGTGCGCCCGGTCGAAGCCCACCACCAGCGCCCGCGGGTTGGCCATCCAGATCAGGCTCTGGAACAGGCCCACGGCACAGCCGAAGCGGCAGAACAGGTGCCGGGCCAGCGTGAATTCCAGCGCGAAGAGCATCGTGGCGACGCCGATGAACAGCGCCTGGTTGCGGGTGAGCGTACCCGAGGCCAGATTCCCCCAGATCTCGCCCGGCGGCAGCAGATAGGTGAGCAGGGTCACCGCCCACAGCAGGGCGAATCCACCCACCGCCAGCACCACCCAGACCCAGCGCCAGGGCCGGGGATGGATCCTGGTGCCGTCGGCCTGGACCTCCGGTGGCGGCGTCTTCTGCCACAGCGAGATGCGCCCGGAGGCCCGACGCATGAGTCCGTTGATCAGCTCCACCACGGAGAAGTGCGGGCACAGCCAGCCGCAGTAGACCCGGCCCAGTTTCCAGGACAGCCATACGCCGAGGCCGATGACGGCGGCGATGGGCAGAAAGGCGCGCAGCACGAGATTCAGCGCGGCCTGCATGGGCGGCACGTCACGCAGGTCGAGCGTCCAGTCCATGCCGAAGAGGATGAAATGCCCCTGGGTGAGATCGAGCCGGAACAGGTCCAGGGGCGGCGCCAGCACGAACAGGGCGAAGAAGGCGACACGCGCCAGGAGACGAATTCGCTGCGTGCGGTTCATGGCGTGAACGGGCGCCCGATCAGTGGATAGACGAAGTGCTCGCCGTTCATGGCCTTCACCAGACCCAGCACGCCGAGCAGGATCAGGGTGGAATGGACGAAGGTGAAATAGAGCACCACCCACATCCAGATCTCGCCCGAGGCCGGGTTGCCGAAGGCGAGCAGCAGGCCGATCACCACCACCAGGATGCCGCCGCCAAGGAGGCTCACGCCCAGCGTCTGGGAGAGATGGTTGCGCGCCAGCGGCCCGGCCGTGTGCCGATGGCGGAGCCAGAGCCAGGCGAGCGCCAGGAACGCCAGCCCGGGCGCCAGCATGAGATTGACAAGATAGAGCGACTCGGCCAGCACCGCCAGCCGCCGGTCGGAATCCGCCGCTGTCTGCGCCATTGCCTCACCTCCCGAAGTGGGCGCGCACCACTTCCATCAGCGCCGCTGCCGTGGGCTCGTCGTCGGTGAGCGGTTCCACCAGCCCGGCCCGGCAGGCCTCGAGCGCATCGAAACCGTCGCGCAGCAGCCGCGCCGTGTAGACGAGCAGCCGCGTGGAGGCGGACTCCTCCAGATCGTGGTCCTTCAACGCCCGCAGGCCACGGGCCAGTTCGACAAGACGGCCGGCCAGCGCCTCGTCCACACCGGTCTCGGCCACCAGGATCTCGCGCTCCACCTCCGGCGGCGGGAAATCGAACCGCAGGGCCACGAAGCGTTGCCGTGTGGAGGGTTTCATGCCCTTGAGCAGGTTCTGGTAGCCGGGATTGTAGGAGACCACCAGCATGAATTCCGGCGGCGCCTCCAAGGTCTCGCCGGTGCGCTCGATGGGCAGGATGCGACGATCGTCGGCCAGCGGATGCAACACCACCGTGGTGTCCTTGCGCGCCTCGACGACCTCGTCGAGATAGCAGATGGCCCCTTCGCGCACGGCACGGGTGAGCGGGCCGTCGTTCCAGTAGGTGGTGCCGTCTCCGATCAAATGCCTGCCCACCAGGTCGGCCGCCGTGAGATCGTCGTGACAGGCGACCGTATAGAGCGGGCGCCCCAGGCGGGCGGCCATGTGTTCGACGAACCGGGTCTTGCCACAGCCGGTCGGCCCCTTGAGCAGAACGGGCAGGCGGTTGCGCCAGGCGTATTCGAACAACGCCACCTCGTTGCCCACCGGGCGATAGTAGGGAAGGTCCCGTGCCTGCTTCTCCAGGGTTCCGGCCTCGAGCGTCGTCATGTCTGCATTCCCGTCCAGTATGCCACTCCGATGAGTGAGAGCACAGCGACCAGCCAACCGCTGACCAGCCAGTGCCAGGGGCCCCGCACGCCACGCAGGCCCATGAAGACGTCGATCACCACCTGCCCCTTGATCATGACCGACAGCAGCAGCAGACCCGCGACCAGCGGTCCGGCATAACCGGCCCTGCCGATGGCCCAGGTCACCAGCGTGAGCGCGCACAACGCCAGCCAGGCGATGAAAGCCGTCTGCTTGAAGACCATGCCCGTATCTAATGCATCACATAGACCAGCGGAAACAGGACGATCCACACCAGATCCACCATGTGCCAGTAGGATGCACCCGTTTCCACGCCGGTGTGATGATCTGCGTCATAGTCGCCGCGATATGCCTTCGCCGCGACGAAACCCAGGATCACCATCCCCATCAGCACGTGCATGAAATGGAAGAAGGTGAGCGACAGGTAGAACATGTAGAAGGTGTTCGTGCTCAGAGTGATGCCGGCTTCGGCCTTGGCCATGAATTCGTGCAGTTTGATGGCCACGAACACCGCACCGCCCCCCATGGCGGCCAGCAGCCAGCGTGTACAGAGATCGGCCCGGTTGGCGCGGATGGCCGACACCGCATTGACCACGAACCAGCTGGAGGTGATCAGCACCAGGGTGTTGACGGCCCCCGAGGTCCGATCCAGGGTCTGCTGATAGTGATCGAAGAGCTCGACGTGGCCGGCGCGCGCGAAGGCATAGGCCAGAAAGAAAACGCCGAACACGAGCAGTTCGGCGAGAATGAAGAACCAGATGGCCAGGTCTCCCGGCAGGGGGCGTGCGGCCGTGTTGCCGGAAGACCTGGCCGCCATGCATCAGGCCACGGGTTCGGCCGCAGGCACGCGGCGTTCGCCGCCCTTCACGAAGAAGGACCAGACGTACACCACCAGGCCCACCAGGAACACCAGTCCGGCGATCTCGCGCAGCCAGTAGAACAGCGAGATCTTCTCCTGCACCACCATGAAGGGCAGCGGGTTCTCGCTGTAGCGCTGCAGCCAGACCTGCAGGATGCCGGCCCCGGTCAGGAACAGGGTGATGAAGACGATGGACACGGTCATCAGCCAGAAGCCCCACATCTCCACGACCTGCGCCTTCGGATCGGCCGCCTCCTGGCCACGCAGCCTGGGCATGGCATACGAGATGATGGTCAGCACGATCATCACGTAGGCGCCGTAGAAGGCCATGTGGCCGTGCGCCGCGGTGATCTGGGTGCCGTGCGTGTAGTAGTTCACCGGTGCCAGCGTGTGCAGGAAGCCCCATACGCCGGCGCCGAGAAAGGCCATCACGGAAGTGCCCAGCGCCCAGAGCACGGCTGCCTGGTTGGGATGCTCGCGACGGCGGCGGTTCACCATGTTGAAGGCGAACAGCGTCATCATGAAGAAGGGAATCGGCTCCATGGCGGAGAAGACGGAACCCCACCACTGCCAGTATTCGGGCGTGCCGATCCAGTAGTAGTGATGACCCGTCCCCACGATGCCGGTGATCAGCGTCATGGCGATGATGACGTACAGCCACTTCTCGATCACCTCGCGGTCCACGCCCGTGGTCTTGATGAGCACGAAGGCGAGGATGGATCCGAGAATCAGCTCCCAGACGCCTTCCACCCAGAGGTGGACCACCCACCACCAGTAGAACTTGTCCTTGACCAGGTTGTCCGGGTTGTAGAAGGCGAACAGGAACAGCAGCGCCAGTCCGGTCAGGCCGGTGAGCAGCACCAGATTGACCACCGTCTTGCGCCCGCCCAGGATGGTCATGCCGATGTTGTACAGGAAGCCCAGCGCCACCACCACGATGCCGAGCTTGGTGATGGTCGGCTGCTCCAGGAACTCGCGCCCCATGGTGGGCAGCAGCTCGTTCATGGTCAGCTTCGCCAGACCGGAGTAGGGCACGAACAGATAGCCCAGGATGGTCAGCGCGCCGGCGATCAGGAAGATCCAGAACAGCGCCACGGCCAGCCCGGGACTGTGCAGTTCCCGCTCCGCCTCTTCCGGCACGAGATAGTAGGCCGCCCCCATGAACCCGAACAGCAGCCACACGATCAGCAGGTTCGTGTGCACCATGCGGGCGACGTTGAAGGGAATGGCGGGAAACAGGAAGTCGCCCCACACATACTGCAGCCCCATGATCAGCCCGAACAGGATCTGGCCGACGAAGAGCCCGATGGCTGCGATGAAATAGAGCTTGGCAACGGATTGCGAACGGTATTCCATGACATCCTCCTCAGCCGTTGATGTTCGGCGGCCAGTTGCTCGTATTGATCTCGCTGGTGTACTTCAGGAACTCCGCGATGGCGTCCAGCTCCTCGTCGGTGAAGTGGAACTGGGGCATGCTGCGGCGACCCGGCACACCGTTCTCGGGACGGCTGGCGATGAAGCCCTTGATGGCGTCCTTGTTCTTGCCGAAACGGACGTACACATTGCCCAGCTCGGGCGCGAAATAGGCCCCTTCGCCGAGCAGCGTGTGGCAACCGATGCAGTCGTTCTCTTCCCAGAGGCGCTTGCCCAGCGCCACCTTCTCGGTGATCGCCGCCCGGTTGTCCCGCTTGGGCAGTTCCTGATGCGTCTGAAACGTGAGTGCGAGAAACAGCAGGATGAAGAACAGGCTTCCTCCGTAATAGATGTTTCTCGCCATGCTTTTGGTGAAGACCTCGCTCATGGCACACCTACCTCTTTTTCTCCCATGGTCGGAAGGTCATTAGATAACCGAGCGGTATGCTGCGCCTTGACGAGTATCAAGCGGATTCCGGATTCCGGGCCTGTCGATCAGGCGCCCGTTGATCGACGACGATCGAAAGGTCTCGCGGGAAGCCCGTCCGGTGTCAGACCACTTCCAGATTGGCACGGGCCAGCACCAGCCACTTGGCACCGGCCTCGTGGAAGTTGACCTGCACGCGGGCGTGGGGGCCCTGGCCCTCGTAGCCGAGCACGATGCCGTCGCCGAAACGCGGATGACGCACCACGGCGCCGAGTCGGATGGG
>JALVEM010000019.1 GCA_027030825.1 Thiohalobacter sp. | reverse complement strand
CAGCGCAAGGCGCTGGTGGACTCCGAAACGGTGCTGCTCATCCACGATCACCAGTCCCAGCCGGGCATAGTCGACCTCGTCCTGGAACAGGGCGTGGGTGCCCACCACGATCGCCGCCCGGCCGCTGCCCACCTGCTCGAGGGCCTGGCGCCGCTCGGCGGCCTTCTGCCGCCCCGAGAGCCAGGCCACCTCCACGCCCAGGGGCCGGCACCAGTCCGTGATGCTGCGGTAGTGCTGCTCGGCGAGCAGTTCGGTGGGGGCCATGACGGCGGTCTGCACCCCGCATTCGGCGGCCTGCAGCGCCGCGACCACCGCCACCAGCGTCTTGCCGGAGCCGACGTCGCCCTGCACCAGACGCAGCATGGGGCGGGGCCTGGCCAGATCGGCCGCGATCTCGTCCATCACCCGCCGCTGGGCCGCGGTCGGCGAGAACGGCAGGCCGGCGAGCAGCCGGTCACGCAACCGCCCGTCGCCGGTGAGCGGCCAGGCGCGATGGCGATGCACGCGCAGGCGCAGCTGCCGGAGGCTCAGATGGTGGGCCAGCAGCTCCTCGAAGGCGAGGCGCCGACGGGCCGGATGGGTCTGGCCCGTCACGTCGGCGATGCGGCTGCCGGGTCTTGGTCGGTGCAGCCGCTCCAGGGCCTCGTGCAGCGGCGGCAGCCCGTCCAGCCGACCGGCCAGCCAGTCCTTCAGGACCTCGGGCCTCGCCGCCAGCCGGTCCAGGGCCTGGCCCACCAGCCCCTGCAGCACGCGCTGGCCCACGCCTTCCGTGGCGGGGTAGATGGCGCGCAGGCGCTGCTCGCGGGGTGCCGAGGCACCCTCGGCCAGCAGCCGGTATTCGGGATGCACCATCTCCAGGCCGGCCGGGCCGCGCCGCACCTCGCCGAAACACCACAGGCGCACGCCGCGCCGGAAGGACCGGCGCTGGCCGGCATTGAAGTGGAAGAAGCGCAGCAGCAGATGGCCGGTGCCGTCGCTGACGTGGACGAGCAGCATGCGGCGTCGCGTGGTGCGCACCTCGGCCAGATCGACCTCGGCCTCGATCAGGGCCGAGGTGCCCGGCCGCAGGTTCCCGATCGGCCGCACCCGGGTGCGATCCTCGTAGCGCAGCGGCAGATGGAACAGCAGGTCGGCGACGGTGTGCAGATCGAGCCGGGCGAGCTTCTCGGCGAGCGCCGGCCCCACGCCGCGCAGCGCCGTGAGCGGAAGGCGCGACAGGTCGTCCGGCGTTCCGGAGGCGGATTCAGTCGCTGTCACGGACCATCACGGCGTCCATCTCCACCGGCGCGCCCTTGGGCAGGCTGGCCACACCGATGGCCGCCCGCGCCGGATAGGGTTCGGAGAAGTAGTCGGCCATGATTTCGTTGACCAGCGGGAAGTGGGCGAGATCGGTGAGATAGACGTTGAGCTTGACGATGTCGGCCAGGGAACCCCCGGCGGCCTCGCAGACGGCGGCCAGGTTGTCGAACACGCGCCGGATCTGCGCCGCCATGTCGCCCTCGACCAGTTCCATGGTCTCGGGCACCAGCGGGATCTGCCCCGAGAGATAGACGGTCTCGCCAACGGCCACCGCCTGGGAATAGGTGCCGATCGCCTGCGGGGCGCGGTCCGTGCGGATGATTTCCTTCTTCATTGGCGCTCCTTGGTTGGGAGGGGAATAGAGGAATATAGA
Source organism: Thiohalobacter sp. (assembly GCA_027030825.1). Lineage (GTDB taxonomy): Bacteria > Pseudomonadota > Gammaproteobacteria > Thiohalobacterales > Thiohalobacteraceae > J048. The sequence continues at coordinate 4,005 of JALVEM010000019.1, read as the reverse complement.
ATACAGAATTCAGAATTCAGAATTCAGAAGCAAGAAGCTGGAAGAATGGCCACGGAATCCACCGAATCCACGGAAAGCAATGATTGTTCAGCCGCTCCAGGCAAACATCCTCTTCTTCGTCATTCCGGCCAAGCGGCCCGGCTTGCCGGGACGCGCGAGCCGGAATCCAGAAACCACGCTGATCTTTGTCGCTGTGGTTTATCGTATTCCTGGATCCCGGATAGCCCGCTGCGCGGGCTTCCGGGATGACTGAGGGTGGGGGGTACGCGGGCTTCCGGGATGACTGAAGGTGGTGCTGCGCACCGTCCGGAGTGACGGGTTGTGATGGCCACGGAAAACACGGAAACCACGGAAAGGGTTTATTGTGTTTTCCGCGGCGCATCACTCGGCGTTTCGCTTTCGATCATTCCGGACAGCGGTTCTCTTCTTTCGTCATTCCGGCCAAGTGACCCCGGCCTTGAGCCGGGGGAACGCGAGCCGGAATCCAGGAACCGCGTCGATCGATACCGTGCGGCTGATGGTTTTTCCTGGATTCCGGATAGGCGCTACGCGCTTTCCGGGATGACCGAAGGAGACCGCTGTGCGCTGTCCGGAAGGCCGGGAGGTAAAGAGGTTGCGGCTGTTCCGGTCGTGACCGACTCGGCGACGCCGAGCATCGCGGTCGGTCGGTGGATCAAGCGAGGGGTGTTTGAGCCCGCAGGGCGAGTTCCCGAGCGCACCGACCGGCTCGCGACGCGCAGGGCACCCGGAGGGCGAGCCGTTGGAGGTCACGCCCGGAACAGCCGCAACCCTTCCAGCTTCTTGCTTCTGGATTCCGGCTCCACCCCTCGCACCCCACTTCCCCGAATCACCGCCCCACGCGGCTGATGCGCAGCACGAGGCGAATGTGGCGCAGACGCCGCATGATGCGGGCCAGATGCTTCCGGTCGTAGACGGTGATGGTGAAGAGCATGGAGGTGTTCATGCCGTCGCGTTCCTCGATGGCGACGTTCTCGATGTTCGAGCCCATCTCGGCGATGATGCTGGCCACGGTGGCGAGCACGCCCTTCTGGTTGGCGACCTCGATGCGGATGTCGGTCGGATACTCGCCCTCGACGTCCTGTTCCCACTCCACATCCACCCACTTTTCGGGCTGGTTGCGGTAGTCGGCCACGTTGCGGCAGTACTGGGTGTGGATCACGATGCCGCGCCCGGCGCTGACGAAACCGATGATGGGGTCGCCGGGAATGGGCCGGCAGCATTTGGCGAAGCTGACGACCATGCCTTCGGTGCCCTTGATGAGCAGGGGCGCATGCGAGCCGTCGGGATAGGAGGCATCGCCCCGCGACTGGCGTCCGGCGCCGTCGAGGAGCTGGCGCGCCACCAGCATGGGCATGCGGTTGCCCAACCCGATCTCGCGAAACAGGTTCTCCGGGCGCTCCAGATTGCAGGCGGCCACCACCTGGTCGAGACGGCCGCTCTCGGTCACGGCCTGGAGCGAGCTGCCCTCGTCGTAGAGGGCCTTGTCGAGCAGCCGCCGGCCCAGGGCCACCGCCTCGTCGGCCTGCAGGCGCTTGAGGTAATGGCGGATGTTGTAGCGCGCCTTGGCCGTGACCACGAAATTCAGCCAGACGGGATTGGGATGGGCGCCGGAGGCGGTGATGATCTCCACCGTCTGACCGTTCTTGAGCTGGGTCCGCAGGGGCGCCAGGCGACGATCGATCTTGGCCGCGATGCAGGTGTTGCCGATCTCGGTGTGCACGGCATAGGCGAAATCCACGGGCGTAGCGCCGCGCGGCAGCTCCATGATGTCGCCGCGCGGCGTGAACACGTAGACCTCCTCGGGAAACAGGTCGATCTTGACGTTCTCCAGGAATTCCAGCGAGTTGCCCGCGTGCTTCTGCATCTCGAGCAGTTCCAGCAGCCATTCCCTGGCGCGCGCCTGGGCGCTGTTGGGCGACTCGTCGCCGCTCTTGTAGAGCCAGTGTGCGGCAATGCCGGACTCGGCGACCCGGTCCATGTCGGCGGTGCGGATCTGCACCTCGATGGGCACGCCGTAGGGCCCGAAGAGGATGGTGTGCAGGGACTGGTAGCCGTTGGACTTGGGAATGGCGATGTAGTCCTTGAACTTGCCGGGCACCGGCTTGTAGAGGTTGTGCATGATGCCGAGCACCCGGTAGCAGGTGTCCGGCCTGTCGACGATGATGCGGAAGGCATAGACGTCGAACACCTCGCGGAACGAGAGCCCCTTGTTCTTCATCTTGAGATAGAGGCTGTAGAGGTGCTTCTCGCGGCTCTTGACCTCGCCTTCGATGCCTTCCTGGCGCAGGCGCCGGCGGATGGCGGTCTCGATGCGGTTGAGGATCTCCTTGCGGTTGCCGCGTGCCCGGCGCACGGCCTCGGCCAGCACGCGCGCGCGCATCGGATAGAGGGCGGCGAAACCCAGGTCCTCCAGCTCCAGGCGCACCTGGTTCATGCCCAGGCGGTTGGCCAGCGGCGCATAGATCTCCAGGGTCTCGCGGGCGATCCGCCGCCGCTTGTCCGGCCGCATGACGCCCAGGGTGCGCATGTTGTGCAGCCGGTCGGCCAGCTTGATGAGGATGACGCGGATGTCCCGCACCATGGCCAGCAGCATCTTGCGGAAATTCTCCGCCTGGGCCTCGGCCCGGCTCTCGAAGGACATCTGCTCGAGCTTGCTGACCCCGTCGACCAGCTCGGCCACCGCCTCGCCGAATTCGCGCCGGATGTCCTCCTTGGGAATGTCCGTGTCCTCGAGCACATCGTGCAGGATGGCCGCGATGATGCTCTGATAGTCCATGCGCATCTCGGCGAGGATGCGGGCCACGGCGATGGGATGGTAGATGTAGGGCTCGCCGGAGAGGCGGTGCTGGCCCTCGTGGGCCTCGGCACCGAAGAGATAGGCGCGATAGACCTCGCGGACCTGCTCGCGCGGCAGGTAGCCTTCGAGCATGTCCATCAGGTCGCTGATGAGGAAGCGGGACTCTCCCGCAGCAGGGCTGTCGGTCAGCGCGAACGCCACGGCACCGGATTCTCCCGACCCAGGATCATCGATCGATCATAGCAGCCTGTCGGACCCGGGCCAATCTGCTGCGCTGACGGGAGAATGGCCCGGCGGGCCGGTCGGTGGCGTGGATTCAGTCGACGGACCCGAGGTCGATGGTGATCTCGTCGCCGGCGGCCTGGAGCGCCTCCGGCTCGTCCGGACCCTCCAGCACCTTGCGGGGATCGATCAGGCCGGCCGCGATCTCGCGCAGCGCAACCACCGTGGGCTTGTCGTTGTCCCAGGGGACCAGGGGCTCGGCGCCACGGGCGATCTGGCGGGCGCGCTTGGAGGCGACCAGCACCAGCTCGAAGCGGTTGTCGACGTGTTCGAGACAGTCTTCTACAGTGACGCGTGCCATGTTGCGCTGACCTCACCGGGGTTGTGGGGAGCACGCGATTCTATACCGCGCCTTCCCCTTCCAGCAAGTCGCGCAGCAGGTCGGCGTGGCGGCAGGCCTGGCGCGGCTCGCGCAGGCGCACGGCCCGCACGATGGCCGCCAGATCCTCGAGCGCGGTCTCGAAGACGTCGTTGATGATCAGATAGTCGTATTCCCGGTAGTGGCTGGCCTCGTCCACCGCCTGCGCCATGCGGCGCGCGATCACTTCCTCGCTGTCGGTGCCCCGGCCCCGCAGCCGCGCCTCCAGCGCCTCGCGCGAGGGCGGCAGGATGAACAGGCTCACGGCCTCCGGCCAGGCGGACCGCACCTGTCGGGCGCCCTGCCAGTCGATGTCGAGGAACACGTCCTTGCCGGCCGCCAGCAGCCGCTCGACCTCCGCGCGCGAGGTGCCGTAGTAATTGTCGAAGACCCGGGCGTATTCGAGGAAGGCGCCCTCCTCGATCATGCGCTCGAAGGTGGCCACGTCCACGAAGTGGTAGTCGCGCCCGTCCACCTCGCCGGGGCGCGGCGGACGGGTGGTGTGGGAGACCGAGAAGGCGATGTCCGGATCGTGCTCCATGAGTGC
>JALVEM010000018.1 GCA_027030825.1 Thiohalobacter sp. | reverse complement strand
CCCGGCGAAGGCAAGCGCATCGATGCCTATCTGCAGCTCAAGACCTGCCGCTGCGACAAGCTCAAGGGCCGCATCTTCATCGACTCGCCCGGCTTCGATGCCGATGCCCAGCGCAGCGCGATCCTGCGCCTGACCAATCACATCATCGACCTGTCCGATCTCGTGCTGGTGTTCTTCGATGCACGGCATCCGGAGCCGGGCGCCATGAGCGATACCCTGGCGCACCTCGTGCGGGACACGATCGACCGCTCGGATTCGAGCAAGTTCCTCTACATCCTCAACCAGATCGACACGACCGCGCGCGAGGACAATCCGGAGGAAGTGGTGGGGGCATGGCAGCGGGCACTGGCGCGCGAGGGACTCACGGCCGGCCGCTTCTACTGCATCTACAATCCCGAGGCCGCCATACCCATCGAGAACGAGGCGCTGCGGCGCCGATTCGAGTGGAAACGCGACCAGGACATGGGCGAGATCTACTCGCGCATCGAGCAGGTCAGCATCGAACGCGCCTATCGCATCGTCGGCAACCTGGAGAAGCGTGCCCAGGAGATCGAGGAGTACTATGTGCCGCGGCTTCGCGAGCTGATCGCACGCTGGCGCCGCAACGTGCTGCAGGGAGACGCCCTGGTGATGCTCCTGGTGCTTCTGGGCATGCTGGGTGTCTTCTTCGCCGACCGATCCCTGTGGTCGAACATCAGTGGCGCGGTCTCGTCCCTCCTGGACAAGCCCTGGGGCATCGTCGCGCTGGCGGCAGGGATCGGCGTGGCGGGCATGGCCGTGCATTTCTCGCTGCGGCACTGGGTGGCCAACCGGATCGTCAGGCAGTTGCGCGAGCGGCTGGATGTCGAGGAGGCCGACCGCCAGATTCGCGCATTCCGAAGAAACACCCGCTTCTGGCGCAGCATCTTCGAAACCGAGCCGGCCGGCTGGACCACCTGGAATCGCCGCCGCCTGCGCCGGATCATCGATCGCGCCGATCAGTTCGTCCAGAAACTCAACGACCGCTTCACGGATCCATCCGGCCGCAAGCCGGTGGGCGAGCGCGGCGATGCGGAGGCTCCGGCCGGCGGGGAAGGGCAAGGGCCGGAGGGCGAGAAGGTCGTCACCGGAGAGGTCATCACCTCACTGAGATAGCCATGCGTCCGTTCCGCGTCGTCTGTCTGATACTCTCTGGCCTGCTCTTTCTGGGGCAGCCGCAGGCGCGGGCGGACTATTATCCCTACTGGCAGGATCTCGATCCCTGGACCAGCCGTGCCCGTCCCAATGCTCTCGACCTGCTCGAATACGGACTCTACTGGCTGCGCGACTGGACGGGACCGGAGAACCTTTCCGATCCGGCCTCCGTGATCTCGCTCATGGAAGAGCAGACGGCCCGCTGGTTCGATTTCGGTATCATGGCGCGCCGCGTGGCCGATCCCTGGTATTCGCATCAGGACGTGCTCACCCGAGCGCACTTCCAGCACCGTCTGCGGGATGCCCTGTTCGCGGAGCTGGCCCGTCAGTTCGGTTTCTATGATCCCCGCCCGCCCCGCATTGCGCCGCTTCCCGCCCGCTATCTGGCCGATGGGGAACTCGTGCTGGGGTTCCGCATCTGGCGGCCGTTGCGCGGCTACAGCGACATCTTCTTCCATTTCTACCGGCTGCCCCAGGGCTGGCGCATCGTGGACGTCAGCCGCAACGGCGTGCGTGCCACCGAAGTCTTCCGGGCCCACTTCGACGCCGGCAGGCTCGACCTTCCGAAACCCGGCTGGCTGGACTGAAGACGCCCTGTCCCTCTGGTACAATGCCGGCTTCCCTGACGGAGGCTGTTGAGGCATGGTCAAGACCCGTTTCGCTCCGAGTCCCACGGGCTACCTGCACATCGGGGGCGCCCGAACCGCACTCTTTTCCTGGCTTCATGCGCGCAGGCACGGAGGGCGTTTCGTGCTGCGCATCGAGGACACCGATCTCGAACGTTCCACCCCGGAGTCGGTCAACGCCATTCTCGAGGGCATGACCTGGCTGGGCCTCGAATACGACGAAGGCCCCTTCTATCAGACGCACCGGTTCGATCGCTATCGGGAGGTGATCGAGACGCTGCTCGAGCGCGGCCATGCCTATCGCTGCTATTGCACGAAGGAACGGCTCGAGGCCCTGCGCGAGGCGCAGATGGCGCGCAAGGAGAAGCCGCGCTACGACGGGCATTGCCGCGCCGGTGCCGAGCCGCCCTCGCCGGACGCGCCCTTCGTGATCCGTTTCCGCAATCCGCAGGAGGGCCAGGTGGTGGTCGAGGATCTGGTGCGCGGGCAGGTGGTGTTCGACAACCGGGAGCTCGACGATCTCGTCATCGCCCGCAGCGACGGTTCCCCCACCTACAACCTGACCGTGGTCGTGGACGATCACGACATGGGGATCACGCACGTGATTCGCGGCGACGACCACCTCAACAACACGCCTCGTCAGATCAACATCATGAAGGCGTTGGGCTGGGAGCCGCCGCAATATGCCCACGTGCCCATGATTCTGGGCACGGACGGCAAGCGGCTCTCCAAGCGCCACGGCGCGGTCAGCGTCATGCAGTACCGGGAGGACGGCTATCTGCCCGAGGCCCTGCTCAACTATCTGGTGCGGCTCGGCTGGTCGCACGGCGATCAGGAGGTCTTCAGCATCGACGAGATGATCGAGCTGTTCGACATCCGCGACGTCAACCGGGCTGCGTCCACATTCAATCCGGAGAAACTGCTCTGGCTCAATCAGCAGTACATCAAGAACAGCGACCCGGCCCATGTGGCGCGTCATCTGACCTACCATCTCGGCAAGCTGGGCATCGATCCAGCCGATGGCCCCGATCTGGTCGAAGTCGTCAGGGCACAGCAGGAGCGCGCGAAGACACTGGTCGAGATGGCGAACAACAGTCGCTTTTTCTATCGGGATTTCGAAGCCTATGACGAGAAGGCCGCGCGCAAGCATCTGAAGACGGAAGTGCTCCCGGTGCTGAAGTCCTTGCGGGAACGGTTTGCTGCACTCGAGGAGTGGCAGGCCGAACCACTGCACGAGGTCGTCGTGGGTGTGGCGGAAGAAGCCGGGCTCAAGCTCGGCAAGGTCGCGCAGCCCCTGCGTGTCGCCGTCACCGGCGGGCCCGTCTCGCCGCCCATCGATGTCACGCTGGCGCTGATCGGACGCGAACGTACCCTGGCGCGTCTCGACCGGGCGATCGCGTGGATTTCGGAGCACCAGGCGGAGACCGCTTGACCTGCGTCATTGGAAACCGGTCGTTGCAACCCCATTTTCGAAACTGGTCGAAGGAATCGAGGAGAACACCATGACGACACGCAGCTGGGTTCTGGTTGCCGAGAGCAGCCGCGCCAAGCTCTACGAAGCAAAGACCAAGGCCGCGCCGCTGGTGGAGATCGCGGACTATGTGCATCCCGAGGCGCGGCTTGCCCAGAGGGAGCTCATCACCGACGGTCCCGGCGAGGACACGGGGGGCGCTCCCGGCCTCGGCCCCCACATGTTCGATGACGAGGTGAGCCCGAAGGAAGAAGAGGCCATCCGCTTCGCCGAGATGCTGGCCGAGGAGCTGGAGAAAGGGCGTGTCGCCAAGAAGTTCGATCAGCTGATCCTGGTCGCGCCGCCGAAGTTCATGGGCTACCTGCGCGAGAAACTCTCGCCCGAACTGAAGGCCATGATCGGCGAGTCGGTCGACAAGAACCTCACGCGGGAGAAGCCCGAGGTCATCCGTGAACATCTGCAGACTCTCTTGTAGGCAGGGGTGACGAGGCTCGATACCTCATTCGATCCGCCGGAAATCGAGCAGGCGGTTGTGTGCATCGAAGCGCAGTTCGAATCGCCCCCGCACGCCATCGTGACCGATGTAGGGACGCAGAATGTTCGCCGGGAAGCGAATCCAGCGGCCGTCCTCGCTGCGGGCGCGCACCTGAAGGGCCTCGGCCCGGTAATAGCGGAGGCATTCCTCCCTCGGAATATCGAGTTGCAGGATCACCCTGTGCATGAGCTCAGGGCTCCAGGCGCTCCACGCGCAGCCAGAACCGGCGATCGGAGGTCGTCGTCTGCTGCGTCCGGGTGCCGGGCCGCTTCCGAACATCGCTTCCGCTTCCCCCGAGATCGATCCACTCGCCCACCCGGCCGGTGATACGGGTGCGAAGCGCCTCGTGACTCAGGGTGCCGCCGGGGGCATCGAGCAGGTCTTCGCGGCGTGGTGCGATGTCCACGATCACCCGATCACCATTGAGTCGCACCCGGGCGTGGAAGCCGGAATGCAGCCGCCGATAGCGCAGGCCGGTGATCGTCTGCACGTCTTCGCCATCCTGTACCAGGATACCGGCGCCCGGATAGGGAAAGTCGATGCCGGTATCGATTTTCAAGGGTTCGCCCGCCACCCCGGTGACCTGCCAGGTTCGTTCGAGAACGTCCCGATTCCCGGTGGAGATGACTTCGACGCGCCCCTGCAGGCGTGTCTCTCCAGGTCGGGTACTGATCACCGCGCTGCCCTCTGTCCCTTCACGCGCCATTTCCTCGAGGCTGGCCAGTTTCACGGTGATGCGGATGGGTACCGGCGGCACGTCGAGCGAGCGGACCATCTGCGCAAGGACAGCCTGGCGAGGTGGTGGAGCACTCAGCAGAATCCGGAAGCCTTCGCCGCTGATCGACTCGCCTGGCCAGAGATGCGGCGAGACGATCGGCAGGATCTCGTCGGCCGGTCGGTGCCGCAACTCGATCAGCGCGAAGCTTTCCGCCGTGACGGGCAGGGCGATCGCCAGCAGCGGTAGCAGGAGAAGGGTGCGCCGCTTCACAGATGCAGCCTCCGCAGGTCCGTCGGAACGAAGGCGTGTTCCCAGAGTTCGTCGAACCGGGATCGCAGACGTCTCACCTCGCCGGGCGCCTCGCAACACAGCGTCCCCTGGTAGCCCTCCAGTGGACTGCGGACGAGGCAGCAACAGTCGTCCACCAGGAGAAAGCCGGTATCGATGCCCTCCTGCAGATCCTCGGGAAGCTGGCGGATCGAGGCGAAGGAGGGGAACTCGCGTGCGAGCTCGATCAGGCGGCTGCCGCGCTGGACGGCCGTGCCCGACTCGAATACCAGGATGCGGATCGCGAGACGACGATGCCGCGCGATGTTGCGCCTCAGGGCCTGCTGCAGATGGGGGCGGTCGTGCAGCGCCGGTTCCAGGTGCGGCGTGAGCAGGTCGAGCCGGTGCCTTGCCAGCGGAAAAAGCTGTTCCATGGCCCGGGCGTGGTCCTCCTGTCGGGTCAGCCGGTAGCGGCCGGGGGTCCGGCAGGGTGAGAGGGTCTCGGGCAGTTCCTCGAAGGATTTCATGAGACCAGCGTCGGAGGATCCTCGGGATCGCCCAGATAGCGATAGAGCCGGACATGCGGGATCCCGGCGGCCTCGAAGGTCTCGCCATGCGGCAGGAACCCGTGGCGGTGATAGAAGGCGGCCGAAGCGCACTGGGCATTCAGAAACACCATTTCCAGTCCCATTGCCTCCGCCAGCGCGAGCAGTTCCGACAGCAGCGCGCTGCCGACGCCATGACCCCGCCATTCGGGCAGGACGGCCATGCGACCGATCTGGCCCTCGGCGGTCAGTCGGGCCGTGGCGATGGGTGTGCCGTCGAGCGCATAGGCGAGAAAATGCGCACAGTCCTCGTCCGTGCCATCCCACTCCAGTTCGGGGGGG
>JALVEM010000017.1 GCA_027030825.1 Thiohalobacter sp. | reverse complement strand
GATCGAAGGTGCCGGGATAGACGATGCTACGGGCCATGCGGCCATTATCGGCCATGCCGTATCCGCAGACTACCCCGCGTTTTCCCGGGTCGCCAGGGCACAGGCCACGTCACCGGCCCTGGCCTGGCGATGGATGCGAAAACCCTCGGGCAGGCGCATGCCTTCGCCCACGCCCCCGTGCGCAGGCTGCTCGATATAGAGCCAGGACAGGCAGGGAGGCCGGCGTTCCCGCAGCACCTCGAGCGCCGAGCCGAGCAGCGGCGAGCCATAGGGAGGATCGAGAAAGATCCCTGTCACCTCTGCGAGATCCGCCTGCCGCAGCCAGCGCAGGGCATCCTGCCGCACCAGTTCGATCCGCTCGCGCGCCCCCGGCAGCCGCTCGATGTGCTCGCGCAGGGCCGCCGCCACCCGCGGATCCTTCTCCACCAGGATCACCCGCGGCGCGCCACGCGAGGCGGCCTCCAGCCCGAGCGCCCCGCTGCCGGCGAAGAGATCCACCACGGTGCCCTCGCCGAGCCGGGGCGTCAGCCAGTTGAACAGGGTCTCCCGCACCCGGTCGGGGGTGGGCCGCAGGCCGTGCACGGACGGAAACCGCAGGCGTGTGCCCTTCCAGCGCCCGCCGATGATGCGCACCGTGCCGGATGCGCCGGGACGCCGCCCCACGGTCTCAGTCCCGGTTCGGACCCACGATCACGGTCACCATCCGATCGGGATGGACCCGGCGCCGGAAGGCATCGATCACCTGTGCGCGGGTGACGGCCTCGACCCGCTCGTTGAATCGCTCGAGATAATCGAGCGGCAGGTCGTAGAACCCGATCATGGCGATGTATTCGAGAATCTCGCGATTGCTGTCGATGCGCAGCGGATAGCCGCCCGTGATGTGGCGGATGGCGGCCTGCATCTCCTTGTCCGTCGGGCCCTTGTCGACGAATTCCGTGAGCGTGCGCCGCAGCACGGCGAGGGCCTCGTCGGCCTGGTCGGCGCGCGTCTGCAGGCCGAGGATGAAGGGGCCGCGCCGGGCCATGGGCAGAAAGTAGCTGTAGGCGCTGTAGGACAGCCCGCGCTTCTCCCGCACCTCCCGGCTGATGCGCGACACCAGCCCGCCGCCCCCGAGCACGTAGTTCCCCACATAGAGCGGGAAATAGTCGGGGTCCCCGCGCCGCATGCCCGGCTGCCCCATCAGGATGTGCGCCTGGGTAGAGTCGTGGGGAATGCGCTCCTCGCGCGCCATCTGCAGATCCGGGACCGGTGGCAGAGCCGGTGCACGCTGCCCTTCGGGCAACGCCCCCACCACCTGTTCGGCCAGAGCCTCGGCCTGTTTCCGGTCCAGCGCCCCGACGATGGCCACCACGGCATTGCGCGCCACATAGAACCGCCGGTGGAAGGCGAGCACGTCCTGCCGTTTCAGCGCCTGCAGGCTCGCCTCGGTTCCCTTGACGGGGCTGCCGTAGGGATGACCGTCATAGACCGCCCGGTAGAAGGCCCGCTCGGCGATGCGGCCGGGCTTCTGGGCATCCAGCCGCAGGGCGACCCGAAGCCGCTCGCGCTCGCGCAGAAAATCCTCCCGGTCGAAGCGGGGCGACTGGACGACGAGCGAGAACAGCGCGACGGCCCGGCGATAGGCCGCGGGCTCGGTGAGGGTGCGCAGGCTGACCCAGGCCATGTCGCGCAACGCGCCGTTGCCGAGCTCGGCGCCGACCGACTCCAGCCCCTCGGCCAGCGCATCGGCATCCAGCTCGCCGGCGCCGGTGGCGAGCAGGGCGTTGGTCAGGCGGGCCACCCCCGGATGATCGCCGTCCCGCGCGCTGCCGGCATCGAACACCACGCGCACGTCCGCCATGGGCAGATCGGGTGCGGGCACGAAATAGACCCGGGCGCCGTTGGCCGTGGTCCAGTGCTGGATGGGCGCCATGGCCCGGGCAGGCCCCAGCAGGCACGCCAGGCACAGAAAGAGCAGGCCGCGCCAGCCGAAGAGGGCGTTGCGTTCAGCGGACATGATCACCTCCCATGCGGGCGCGCCGCTGCCGGGCCCGGGCCTCGGCATCCATCGGCAGGGGCTCGAGCCGGGCCACGGTCAGATGGTCGTCGACGAGATATCTGCGTGCCACCCGGCGCACGGCCTCGGCGGTGACGGCGCGGATGCGGGGCACGTACTCGTCGGCGAGCCGCCAGTCCAGGCCGATGGAGACGAGCCGGCCGAGCTTCATGGCCTGATAGAACACCGAGTCGTCCTCGTAGACGCGGCTGGCGACCACCTGGGCCTTGACCCGGGCGAGTTCGTCGGGCGCGACCCGTTCGCTGCGCAGCCGGGCCACCGCCTCGCGCAGCGCCTGTTCGACCTCGTCGAGATTATGCCCCCGGGCGGGATTGGCCTCCAGCAGCAGCATCGTCTGCTGGCGGGCGTAGAGGTCGTAGCCGGCGCCCGCGCTGGAGGCGATCTCCCGGCCCCGCACCAGTTCCCGGGACAGCCGCGCGGCGTCGCCGCCGTCGAGGATGCCGGCCAGCACCTCCAGCGCATAGGCCTCGTCCGGATCCTCGGCAGTGAGCAGCGAAGGCGCCTTGTAGCCCATCAGCACATAGGGGACCTCGGCCGGCAGCCGCACGGTGAGCCGGCGTTCGCCGAGCTGCTTCACTTCCCGGCGCCGCTTCGGCGGCGCGAGCCTTTCGTCGGGCGCCAGCGGGCCGAACCATTTCCGCGCCAGCCGGTGGACCGCCTCCGGGTCCACGTCCCCGGCCACCACCAGGGTGGCGTTGTTGGGCGCATACCAGCGCCGGTACCAGGCCTTCAGGTCGTCGATGGTGAGCTGTTCGAGGTCGTCCATCCAGCCGATCACCGGAATCCGGTAGGGGCTGTTGAGATAGGCGACCGCGTTGAAGTGCTCGTAGGCGAGGGACTCGGGCCGGTCCTCGGTGCGCATCCGGCGCTCCTCGATGACCACCTGGCGTTCCTTGCGAAATTCCTTCTCGTCGAGCCGCAGGTTGCGCATCCGGTCCGCCTCCAGCTCGAAGGCGATCGGCAGCCGGCTCTTCTCCAGGGTCTGGAAATACACGGTGTAGTCGCGACTGGTGAAGGCGTTCTCGCGCCCGCCGTTCTCGGCGATGATGCGGGAGAACTCGCCCGGACCGTATCGCTCCGTGCCCTTGAACATCATGTGTTCGAGCACGTGCGAGATGCCCGTGATGCCGTCGTGCTCGTAGCTGCTGCCGACGCGGTACCAGACCTGGGACACCACCACGGGCGCCCGGTGGTCCTCCTTGACGAGCAGCCGCAGGCCGTTGTCCAGCCGGTATTCGTGCACCTGGCCGTCGGCCGCCCGGGCGAGCAGGGCGCAGCAGGACAGCAACCAGACCGTGATCAGTCGAAGCATCTGCATTCCTTACCTTGTGGTGGGGCGGGTGGTAGGATAAACGAAAACCCGCACACGAGATACGACACCCGACATGATCTTCAGGTTCGGACGTTCCGGCAGCAAACCGGAGGAGGCGTCCCGGGACGATGCCGCCGCGCCGGGCGAGCCCGACGCTCCGGCGAAACCCGGCAGGAAAGGGCTGTTCGCGCGACTCCGCGAAGGTCTTAGCAAGACCCGGAGGGGCCTGACCGAGGGTCTCGCCGGCCTGGTCCTCGGCCGGCGCCGGATCGACGAGGACCTGCTCGAGGAGATCGAGACCCGGCTGCTGCTCGCCGACGTGGGGGTGGAGGCCACCCGCGAGATCATCGACGATCTCACCGCGCGCGTCTCGCGCCGGGAGCTGAAGGATCCCCGGGCCCTGCTCGATGCCCTGCGCGAGGATCTCGCGGCCCTGCTGCGCCCGGTCTCGCGGCCGCTCGAGATCGACACCTCGAAACGCCCCTTCGTGATCCTCATGGTGGGCGTCAACGGGGTGGGCAAGACTACCACCATCGGCAAGCTCGCCCGCCGCCTGCTCGACGAGGGACTCGGCGTCATGCTGGCCGCCGGCGACACCTTCCGCGCCGCAGCGGTGGAGCAGCTGCGCACCTGGGGCGAGCGCAACGGCGTGCCCGTGATCGCCCAGCATCAGGGGGCGGACGCGGCCTCGGTGATCTACGACGCCCTGCAGTCGGCGAAGGCCCGCGGGATCGACGTGCTGATCGCCGACACCGCCGGGCGCCTGCACACCCAGTCGAACCTGATGGAGGAACTGCGCAAGATCGTGCGGGTGATGAAGAAGATCGACCCGAAGGCGCCGCACGAGATCATGCTGGTGGTGGACGCCGGCACGGGCCAGAACGCCCTCAACCAGGCGCTGGAATTCAACGAGGCCGTCGGCGTGACCGGCATCACGCTCACCAAGCTCGACGGCACGGCCAAGGGCGGCATCGTCTTCGCCATCGCCCGGCGGCTGGGGATTCCGATCCGCTTCATCGGTGTGGGCGAAGGCGTCGAGGACCTGCGGCCCTTCGATGCCGACGAATTCGTCGCCGCCCTGTTCGACACGGACGAGGGAGCGGACACCGCTTCATGATCCGCTTCGACCGCGTGACCAAGCGCTATCCGGGCGGGCACGAGGCCATCGCCGAGCTCAGCCTCGAGATTCCCCGCGGCAGCATGACCTTCGTCACCGGGCATTCCGGCGCCGGCAAGAGCACCCTGCTCAAGCTGATCGCGCTGCTGGAACGCCCGACCCGGGGGCAGATCCTGATCGACGGCCAGAACATCGCCCGCCTGCCGGCCCGGGCCATCCCGCGCCACCGACGCCGGATCGGGATGATCTTCCAGGATCACCGCCTGCTCCACGACCGCACCGTGTTCGACAACGTCGCCCTGCCGCTGGTCATCGCCGGCACCGATCCCCGCGAGATCCCGCGCCGCGTCCGCGCCGCCCTGGACCGCGTCGGCCTGCTTCGCCACGAGCGGGCCCGGCCGATCACCCTGTCCAGCGGCGAACAGCAGCGCGTCGGCATCGCCCGCGCGGTGGTCAACCGTCCCGACCTGCTGCTCGCCGACGAGCCCACCGGCAACCTGGACCCGGAACTCTCGCGCGAGATCATGCGGCTGTTCGAGCGCTTCAACGAGATCGGCACCACCATCCTGATCGCCTCCCACGACCTCGCCCTCATCCGCGAACTGCGGCACCCCGTGGTGAGGCTGCAGCAGGGCCGCCTCGCCGGCCGCGAGGCCGCATGAGCCGACTCGCCCGCCTGCCCGCCGTCTGGCTGCACCGGCATCTGCAGGTGATGGTCGCAAGCCTCGGCCGTCTGTCGCACACCCCGCTGTCGAGCTTCATGACCTGCATGGTGATCGGCATCGCCCTGGCCCTGCCCACGGCCATGCTGACCCTGCTCCACAACGTGCAGTCCCTGGGCGGCGCCTGGCAGGGCGGCATCGGCTACACCCTGTTTCTGAACCGGGAAATGAGCGACGCCGAGGGCCGGGCCCTGGCCGAGCGGCTGCGACGGTGGCCGGAAATCGCCGCCGTGCGCTATCTGGACCGCGAGGCGGCCCGCCGGGACTTCGAGCAGCTCTCGGGCTTTCGCGAGGCGCTCGAGGCCCTGGGGGAGAATCCCTTCCCGCCCGTCATCCTCGCCAGCCCGGCCGATGCCGGGCTCACGCCCGAGGCCGCCGAGGCCCTTCGCGAGCGCCTGGCCGCCCAGGCGGGCGTCGACATCGCCCAGCTCGACCTGCAGTGGGTCCGGCGCTTCCAGGCGCTCGTCGCCATCTTCGAGCGCGGTGTCTGGGCCGC
>JALVEM010000016.1 GCA_027030825.1 Thiohalobacter sp. | reverse complement strand
ATGTAGTACATGGGCCCGCCCTGCTGGCAGCCGCGCGCGTCCACCTCGCGGTAGTTCACCGCCAGCACGGCCTCGGCGTACTTGGTGGCCATGCCGACGGCTGCCGTGACCCACATCCAGAACACCGCGCCCGGCCCGCCCAGGGCGATGGCCGTGGCCACGCCGGCGATGTTGCCGGTACCCACGGTGGCGGCGAGCGCGGTCATGAGGGCGTTGAAGGGCGAGATGTCGCCGGGATCCTGCCCTTCCGCGCGCCCGGACCAGAGCAGGCGGAAGGCATGACCCAGCCGGCGCAGCGGATACAGGCGCAGACCGAGGGTGAGATAGAGGCCGGTGCCCACCAGCAGGATCAGGAGGGGCGGACCCCAGACGAGGGCGCTGATGGTCTCGAGCAGCTCACGACAGGCTTCCATGCAGGCCCTTCCCTTGTCAGTCGCGCTGGCGCAGCACCAGGCGGTTGCCCTGCTGGGCGAATTCCAGCCGCTTCAGCACGCTCATGCCGAGCAGTACCTGATCGCCGTCGTAGTCGGGGCTGATGCTGGCGCGCACGTCTCTGAGCACGATGTCACCGATTTCCAGCCGGTCGACGGTGGTCAGATAGCCGGTGCTCATGCCCCGGGCCGTCTGATAGAGCACCGGCGCGCCGCGCTCGAGGCCGATCTCGTCGGCCAGCCGGGCGGGTATGGCGACGTCGCTGGCGCCCGTGTCGATCAGGAAGGTCACGGGGTAGCCGTTGATGCGGCCCGAGACCACGTAGTGGCCCGCCGCGTTGCGTTCGAGCGCCACCTCCACGCCGCCGTCGGCCGTCACACGGCTGGCGGGCCTGCGATTGGGATTCTCCCGGTCCTCGAGCAGGTCGTTGAAATAGAGCGACAGCAGGCCGAGGGCAATCACCCAGGCCAGAAAGACCATGCCGCGGCCGATGGGGCGGGTGTCGGAGGGATCCTGTTCGGTCATGGTTTCGCATTATATCGACCCGGCGAGCGGGCGTCGTCGTTGTCGTGCACGGCCCGGGAAGGCACAATGGAGTCGTTTGTCGGCGGCAGGCGAGAGTGGCGTGGATCTCAAGGCCATCCGGGGTTTCGTCAGGATTCTGGGTTCGAGCATCCGGGATCTGGCGCCCATTCTGATCGTCATCGCCTTCTTCCAGCTGTTCGTTCTGCGCCAGCCGCTCCCGAACCTGCTGGAGCTGGCCGAAGGCATCCTGTTCGTGGTGCTCGGGCTGGCCTTCTTCGTGCAGGGGCTGGAGATGGGGCTCTTCCCGGTGGGCGAGAACATGGCTCATGCCTTTGCGCGCAAGGGCTCGGTCTTCTGGCTGCTGGCCTTCGGCTTCGCGCTCGGGTTCGGCACCACCGTGGCCGAGCCCGCCCTGATCGCCGTGGCCGACGAGGCCGCCCGCATCGCGGCTGCCGACGGGGCCATCGGGAGCGATCCGGAGAGCCTGGCGAGTTATGCGCTCGGGCTCCGTTACACGGTGGCCGTGTCGGTCGGGTTCGCCATCGTGCTGGGAGTGTTCCGCATCCTCAAGGGCTGGCCGGTGCACTGGCTGATCATCGGCGGTTACGTGGGGGTGCTCGTCATGACCCTGTTCGCGCCCCGCGAGATCATCGGCATCGCCTACGATTCCGGTGGCGTGACCACATCCACCATCACGGTGCCGCTGGTGACGGCACTGGGCGTGGGCCTGGCCATGTCGATCCGCGGCCGCAATCCCATGATCGACGGTTTCGGCCTCATCGCCTTCGCCTCGCTCACGCCCATGGTCTTCGTCATGGGCTACGGGATGCTGATCGGATGAATTCGCTCCAGGCCCTCGTCACTCCGCTGTGGGAGACACTGCACGATCTGGTGCCGATCCTGGTCATCCTGCTCGGTTTCCAGCGTTTCGTCCTGCGCCGGCCGCTGCCGTCGCCCCGTCGCACGGCACTGGGATTTCTCTATGTGCTGATCGGCATGACCCTGTTTCTCGAGGGGCTCGAACAGGCGCTGTTCCCGCTCGGACGCATGATGGCGGAGCAGCTGACCGATCCGGCCTTCCTGTTCGGCGCGGCCGACAGCCCGGACCGGGTCCGGTGGCAGGACTATCTCTGGGTCTATGCCTTTGCCTTCGCCATCGGCTTTTCCACCACCATCGCCGAGCCCTCGCTGATCGCGGTGGCGCTCAAGGCCAGCGAGGTGTCCGCCGGTGCCATCACCGTCTGGGGGCTGCGGGTGGCCGTGGCGCTCGGTGTGGCGGTGGGCATCGCACTGGGCACTTTCCGCATCGTCACGGGCACCCCCCTTCATTACTACATCATTACAGGCTATGTTCTGGTGGTGATCCAGACGGCGTTGGCGCCGAAGATGATCGTGCCACTCGCCTACGATTCCGGCGGCGTGACCACCTCCACGGTGACGGTACCGCTGGTCACGGCGCTGGGACTGGGGCTGGCGGGGACCGTGCCTGGCCGCAGCCCGCTGCTGGACGGTTTCGGACTCATCGCCTTCGCCAGCCTGTTCCCCATGATGACGGTCATGGGGTATGCCCAGCTCAGCGCCTGGCGGGCGCGGCGCCACCCACCCGGATGAGGACAGGACCATGCACTTCAAGCTCATCATCTGTTTCGTCGAGGATGCCAGGACGGACGACGTCATGCATGCCGCCCGCGAGGCCGGCGCCACCGGCGCCACCGTCATCACCAATGCGCGCGGCGAGGGGCTGGAACGGGCGCGCACCTTTTTCGGCCTCACGCTCGAGACCCAGCGCGACGTGGTTCTCCTGCTGGTCGAGGAGCATCTCAGCCGCCGCATCCTGGAGCGCATCGCGGAGGTCGGCGCCTTCGACGAACGCCCCGGCGCCGGCATCGCCTTCCAGATCGATGTCGAGGATGCGGTCGGCGTCAGTCATCAGATCAGTCGATTGAGTCCGATGGTCGAGGAGGAGATATGAACGAACGGCAGCCGGTGCGCGTCCGTGACGTGATGAAGACCGATTTCGACATGGTCGACGGTCTGACGACCGTGGCCGACGCTCTGCGGGCCATGCGGCACGTGGAGACCAAGTGCCTGCTGGTGAACAAGCGCCACGAGGACGACGAATACGGCATCGTGCTGCTCTCGGACATCGCCCGCAAGGTGCTGGCCGTGGACCGAGCTCCGGAGCGGGTCAATGTCTACGAGATCATGTCCAAGCCGGTGGTCACGGTCGATCCCCTCATGGACATCCGCTACTGCGCGCGCCTGTTCGACCGCTTCGGGCTCTCGCGGGCGCCGGTGCTGGAGAATCGCACCCTGGTGGGCATCGTCAGTTACACCGACATGGTGCTGAAGGGACTCTGCCGGCAGCTGTGACGGCTGCCGGGACCGTCAGAGCGGCTCCGTCATTGCGCAACCCGGCCTGTAGTAGAATGAGACCATGCCCGATTCCCCCCGTATCCTCGTCGTCGATGACGAGCCCGCCATCCGCCGCATGCTGTGTCACGCGCTCGTCCGGGAAGGGTTCGAGTGTCTCGAGGCGGAGGACGCGGCGGGAGCGGATCGCGCCGTGGCCGATCACGCGCCGGATCTGGTGCTGCTGGACTGGATGCTGCCCGACCGGTCCGGCATCGATCTGACCCGGCGCTGGAAGCGTGACGGGCTCACGGCCTCGATGCCGGTGATCCTGGTGACGGCGCGGGGCGAGGAAGAGGACAAGGTGCGCGGCCTGGAGGTGGGCGCCGACGACTATGTCACCAAGCCCTTCTCGCCACGGGAGCTGGTGGCGAGAATCCGCGCCGTGCTGCGTCGCGTCGCAGGCAGCGGCCCCGGCGACCGGACCCTGCGCGTGCGCGACCTGGCGCTCGATCCCGAGGCCCACCGGGTGAGCGTGCGCGGTGAACCCGTCCATCTCGGCCCCACGGAATTCCGCCTGCTCCACTTCTTCATGATGCATCCCGAGAAGGTCTTCAGTCGCAGCCGTCTCATCGATCACGTCTGGGGCCGCAACGTCTACATCGAGGAGCGCACGGTGGACGTCCACATCCGCCGCCTGCGCAAGGCCCTTGCGCCTTTCGGGCTCGACTCGCTGGTCCAGACCGTCAGGGGCGCGGGCTACCGGTTTTCGATCGAGGCCTGATCGATGCAGGCGGGCTGGGACATCGAGATTCGCCGACTGCTGCTGTCGCTGCTCGCCGGGGTGCTGCTCGGTGCCCTGGCCGGTTCCGTGGCCTGGGGCGTGGCGCTGGCGCTGGCGGGCGTGCTGGCCTGGCATGCCTACCGGCTTCGGCAGCTGATCCGCTGGCTGGACAGCAAGGGGCGGCGCTTTCACCCGCCGGACGCCGGCGGCATCTGGGACGACGTCTATCTGCGGATCTACCGGCTGCAGCAGCGCAACCGCAAGCGCAAGCGCAAGCTCGGCAAGATGCTCAACCGCTTCCAGGAGGCCACCGCGGCCATGCCCGATGCCGTGGTGGTGCTCAACCGCGACAACGAGGCGGAATGGTGGAACGACTCGGCGTCGCGCCTTCTTGGGCTGCAGAATCCGCGTGACGTGGGGCAGCGCATCACCAACCTGCTGCGTCATCCGGATTTCCGCGCCTATCTCGAAGCCGGCGATTTCTCGCGCCCCGGCCCGGTCATCGCCTCGCCGGTGAAGGAGCAGGCCGAACTCGCGATCCGCGTGGTGCCCTATGCGCGCAACCGGCGGCTGCTGATCGCCCGGGACATCAGCCATCTGCAGCGTCTCGAGCAGGTCAGGCGGGACTTCGTCGCCAACGTCTCCCACGAGCTGCGCACGCCGCTCACCGTCATCAACGGCTATCTGGAGTCCCTGGTCGAGGACGAACGGCTCGGCCCCGAGCACGCGCGCATCATGCGCGAGATGCACGAACAGGCCCTGCGGATGCAGCAGCTCGTGGACGATCTGCTCATGCTCTCGCGGCTGGAGTCCGGCCAGGCCATGGAGCCCGAAACGGTGGTCGATGTGGCTGCCGTGCTCGACGAAGTCGTGAACGAGGCGCGCCGGGTCGGGGAAGGGAAATCGCATCGGCTGGCGCTGGAGGCAGATCCCGATCTGCGCCTGCTGGGCCGGCCGAACGAGCTGCGCAGCCTGTTCTCGAATCTGGTGTTCAATGCCGTGCGCTACACCCCTCCCGGAGGCGAGATCCGGGTGCGGTGGCATCGGGACGACCAGGGGCGGCCGGTGTTCGAGGTCAGCGACACCGGCATCGGGATCGCGGCCCATCACATCCCGAGGCTGACCGAGCGGTTCTACCGTGTCGACGTGGGGCGCTCGCGCCAGGAGGGCGGCACGGGGCTGGGGCTGGCCATCGTCAAGCATGTGCTGATGCGCCATGGCGGCCAGCTCGAGATCGAGAGTGAAGTGGGCGTGGGCAGCCGGTTCCGGGCGGTGTTTCCCGCCGAGCGCATCGCCGACGAGGCCGAATCCCCGCGGCCGATCGCACCCGTGCCCCTCCCGGGGCGCTGACTCACTGCCCGCGGCGACCGCGCGCTGCGGGGCGGGTGTCATATTCCTGAAACAATCCCTCCCTAGACTGTGCACATCGAATCCCGGGGCCTGCGGGCCGGCCGGGGCGAGCCTCGGGCGCCGCCGCCCCCGAGAACGGAGTTCCATGATTTCGCTGACCGGAGAATCTCGATGATAAAACGGATACTTGCCGTCGCGGCGCGTGCCGCGCTGATCCTGGGACTGATTTCGGCCGCACAGGCCGAGGTGAAGGCCATCAACGGCGCGGGTTCGA
>JALVEM010000015.1 GCA_027030825.1 Thiohalobacter sp. | reverse complement strand
CATCGACACGGCCATTTCTTCCTTCGCCGGCGGCGCCAGCCATCCCCCCACCGAGAGCATGGTCGTGGCCCTGGAGGACACGCCCTGGGCCACCGGCCTGGATCTGAAGCGCCTGCAGGAGATCGGCTTCCACTTCCACGAGGTGAGGAAGAAATATCACCGTTTCGAGAGCGAATTCACCGGCATCGACACCCGGGTGCACCTCTATCAGGTGCCGGGCGGGATGATCTCGAACCTGTACAACCAGCTCAGGGAACAGGGCGAGCTCGGTCGCATGACCGAGGTGCTGGAAGAGATCCCGCGCGTGCGCGAGGATCTGGGCTATCCGCCGCTGGTGACGCCCACGTCCCAGATCGTCGGCACCCAGGCCGTGCTCAACGTGCTCACCGGCGAGCGCTACAAGACCATCACCAACGAGGTGAAGCTCTATCTCCAGGGCCGCTACGGCCGGGCGCCGGGGCCGGTGAATCCCATCGTGCGGCAACAGGCGATCGGCAACGAGGACGTGATCGACGTGCGGCCCGCCGATCTGCTGCCGCCGGAGATGGACCGGCTGCGCGAGGAGATCGGCGAGCTGGCGAAGTCCGAGGAGGACGTGCTCACCTACGCCATGTTCCCGGACCTGGGCCGCGAGTTCCTGCAGCAGCGGCTCGAGGGCGCCCTGGAACCCGAGCCGCTGGAACCCCCGCCCGGCGAGGAAGTCGCGCTGGGGCGTCCGACCGAATTCAACGTGACGCTGCATGGCGACACCTACCATATCCGCATCACCGGCACCGGCCTGCCGCACGAGGACCGCCGCCCGGTCTACATGGTGGTCGACGGGGTGCCCGAGGAGGTGCTGGTCGAGTCCCTCGAGGAGATCGATGCCGATGCGGACAACGGGCGCGGGTCGGGCAGCCGTCGCCCCAGGGCCAGCCGCCCCGGCGACGTCACCACCTCCATGCCCGGCACCGTGGTGGAGGTGCTCGTCACGGAAGGACAGTCGGTGGAGGCAGGCGAGCCGGTACTCGTCGTCGAGGCCATGAAGATGGAAACGGAAATCCAGGCCCCCGTCTCCGGCACCGTGCGCGCCATCCATGTCGCGAGGGGGGACCATGTGAATCCCGACGAGGCGCTGGTGGAGATCGAACCGTCGTGAGCGATCCCCGGATCATCCTCGGCTCGAGCTCGCCTTTTCGTCGCGAACTGCTGGCCCGTCTCGGTCTGCCCTTCGAAAGCGTCTCGCCCGACATCGACGAATCCATGCTGCCGGGCGAGTCGCCCGAGGCGCATGTGCGGAGGCTTTCGCGCGAAAAGGCGCTGGCGATTGCGGTCGATGCCCCGGCCCTGGTGATCGGCTCGGACCAGGTGGCCGTCTGCGAAGGCGAGGTCCTGGGCAAGCCGGGCAGTCACGAGCGCGCCCGCGAACAGCTGCGTCGCCTGTCGGGCAGGTGCGTGCTTTTTCATACCGGGCTGTGCCTGCGGGATACGCGCACCGGCGAACTGCAGGAGGACTCCGTGGCCACGGAGGTCCGGTTCCGTGGGCTGTCCGACGAGGAGATCGAACGCTATCTGCGCAGGGAACAACCCTATGGCTGCGCCGGCAGCTTCAAGTCCGAAGGACTCGGCATCAGCCTGTTCGAATCGGTGCGCAGCGATGATCCCACGGCGCTCATCGGGCTGCCGCTGATCCGCCTGTGCGAATTCCTGCGTCGTTGCGGCATCGCCATCCCCTGACAGGCTGTTCCGAAATCATCGTCAGTTCCTGCGCAACTTCTCGTTGACCGCCACCGGCGTGGGATAACGCATCACCACCCAGTAGCCGGAGGCGATGAAGGTGAGCAGCGTGGCCGCCTGGACGAGAATGGAGGCGCGTTCGGGGATGACGCCGTTCTGCTGCGCGAGCACGGCGACCAGCAGCGCGAATTCGCTGATCTGGCCGAGTCGTACGCCGATCTCGGCGGAACGCTGCGGATCTTCTCCCGCGCGCACCAGCAGCCTGCGAAAGACCCAGGGTTTCACCAGCAGGGCCAGCAGCGCCAGGGCGAGCGCCGGCATCCAGATCTGCGGCAGCAGCATGGGGTCGAAGCCGGCGCCGAGCGCGAAGAAGAAGATGATGAGAAAGAAATCTCGTAACGGCTTGAGGCTCTCGGCGATGTACTGGGCGACCGGACTGCTCGCCAGGGCGACGCCGGCCATGAAGGCGCCGATCTCCTGGGACAACCCCATCGCACCCGCCAGCTCGGCGATGCCCAGACACCAGCCGATGGTGAGCAGAAAGACGTATTCCTGGATGGTGTCGAAACGCGCGATCAGCGGCACCACCAGCCGTCGCGCAAGCCACAAGGCGAGTCCGAACAGACCCGGCAGCGCCAGCGTCAGCACGAACAGGCGCCGGGTATCCGCCTCTCCTGTCCCGGCCATCTCGATCGCCATGAGCAGGATGATGGCCAGCACGTCCTGAAACAGCAGGATGCTGATGATGATCTCGCCCGTGCGACGATGGTGAAGGATGGTGGTGGGCAGGAGCTTGAGACCGATGATGGTGCTGGAAAAGGTGAAGGCGGCCGATGCGATCAGGGTCTCGATCCAGCCGAACCCGGCCAGCCGCAGCACGATGGCGGCGATGACGAAGAAAGCGAGGGAACTCAGCCCGGTGACGATGACGGTCTCGCCCAGCATGCCCATCAGCTTGCGTGGCGGCAGATCGAGGCCGAGGAGGAACAGGAGGAAGATGATGCCGATGTGGGACATCTGGCTGATGAGATCGGGGTCCTGCACCAGTCCGAGCATGTGCGGGCCCAGCAGCATGCCCAGCAGGATGTAGCCGACGATCATGGCCTGGCGGGCGAACAGGGCGAGCGTGGCCACCAGTGCGGAACCGGTGAAGATCAGAAAGATGGTGAACAGGATCGAATCGGGCATCGTGCTCCCAGTGTACCCTAACAGGCTGTTGAAAAACTGCTGCGAAACCCGCCTGCTGCGTTGCGCGCTGCTCGCTCCCTCGTCTATCTACCTGATATGTCTCGGTCGCTGCGCTGCGTGCGCCTTGCATCCGGGCCTCTCGCGACGTTTTTCAACAGCCAGCTAATCCGGCGCTCGCACACGCTATAATGGAAGTTTCACTGCGGGAAACACGATGGCACTCACATCCGGATTCTGGCTCGACAAGTCCCTCGAGGAAATGAACCGCGAGGAATGGGAGGCCCTGTGCGATGGCTGCGGTCTGTGCTGCCTTCACAAGCTCGAGGACATCGACACCGGCGAGCTCGTCTACACCGGCATCGTCTGCCGCCACTACGACCAGACGAACGCACGGTGCACCTGCTACGACACGCGCCACGAGAAGGTGCCCGACTGCCTGGTGCTGACCCCGGAACTCGTCGCCACGCTCGACTGGCTGCCGGAGACCTGCGCCTACCGGCTGCTGCACGAGGGCCGTCCGCTGCCGAGCTGGCATCCGCTGCGCAGCGGCCGGCGCGAGTCCGTGGCCGAGGCCGGCGTCGCCATCGCCGGCAGGGTCGTGAACGAGGACGACGTGCATCCGCACGACTGGGCGCAGGCCTGGCTGGAGGCGCGCGAGGCGGCAGAAGAGGAATGAAGACGGGCAACGACGCCGCAGACCGGCTGTTCGCCGACGATGCCGGCCATCTCGTCGATTTCCGCTTCGACGAGCGGGTCGCGGCGGTCTTTCCCGACATGATCCGGCGTTCCGTGCCCGGCTACGAGGATGTCGTGCGCCTGACCGGGCTGCTGGCCGCGGCGCATGCCCGTCCCGGCACCCGCATCTACGATCTCGGCTGTTCGCTCGGCGCGGGGCTCGCGGCCGTGCGACGCTGTCTCGAGCATGCGGACGTGGAGCTGATCGGTATCGACAACGCCCCGGCGATGCTGGAACGCTGCCGCACCCTGCTCGAGGCAGAACCGGAGGCGACCCCGCCCGTGCGGCTCGAGTGCCGGGACATCGAGTCGGTGGAGATGGACAAGGCCTCGGTCGTGATCCTGAACTACACCCTGCAGTTCGTCGAGCCGTCACGCCGCCTGTCCCTGCTGCAGCGTATCCGCAACGGCCTGGTGGAAGGCGGCGTGCTGCTGCTCTCGGAGAAGGTGTTCCATGTCAACGACCGCACGGATGCCTTCATGAGTGCCATGCACGCGGCCTTCAAGCGCGCCAACGGCTACTCGGAAACCGAGATCGCCCGCAAGCGTGCCGCCCTGGAGCGGGTGCTGCAGCCGGATCCTCCCGAGCTGCACGAGGAACGCCTGCGCATGGCCGGATTCGGCCGCACCGAGGTCTGGCATCGTTGCCTGAACTTCCAGTCCTGGATCGCCTTTCGCGAATGATTCCCGAACTCCCGCTCGAGATCCTGGCGGAAGAGGGCTTTCCGGACATGGCGCGGGCCGTGCGCGAGGCGCTGCCGGATCGCCTGAGTCCCGAAAGGCACGGTGACCTGCCCCGCTGGCGCGAGGCCGTGGCTGCCCTGCCGACGCTGCCGTCCGGCCCCCTGCGGCTGCAGGATGGCGCCGTGGCCGCAGGCGATCCCGCGTATCGGCCGGATGCAGAGACACGGGAGGCGCTGCGACAGGCCCTGATGGGGCTGCACCCCTGGCGCAAGGGACCTTTCGAGCTCTTCGGTCTGCGGATCGATGCCGAATGGCGATCGGATCTCAAATGGGACCGGCTCGCGCCCCATGTGGATTTCGAGGGGCTTCGCGTGCTCGACGTCGGTTGCGGCAACGGCTACTACGCCTGGCGCATGCAGCTCGCCGGCGCACGCCTGGTGGTGGGCATCGATCCATCCCTGCTCTTCCTGCACCAGTATCTCGCCATGCTGCGCTATCTCGAGGGCCCGGTCCGCGCCCTGGTGCTGCCCTGGACGCTGGAGGCCTTCCCCTTCGCCGGCGAACGATTCGACCGGGTCCTGTCGATGGGCGTGCTCTATCACCGGCGTTCGCCCTTCGATCATCTGCTCGCGCTGCGCGAGCGCCTGCGACCGGGCGGCGAGCTGGTGCTGGAGACGCTGGTGATCGAGGGTGGTCGCGGCCGGGTGCTGGTGCCGGAATCGCGCTATGCGCGCATGCGCAACGTCTGGTTCCTGCCTTCGGTACCGGAACTCGTGCACTGGCTCCTTCGCTGCGGGTTTCGTGACCCCCGCGTCATCGATGTCACACCGACAACGCCCGAGGAGCAACGCTCCACCGACTGGATGCGCTTCGAGTCGCTCGATCGCTGTCTGGACCCGACCGACGCCACTCGCACCATCGAGGGCCATCCTGCGCCGCTTCGCGCCCTGCTCGTCGCAAACCGATGACCTGCATGTCCACACCTTTGATCATCCCCGGAAGAAGCACGCGCAGCATACCCACACAGTCATCCCGGAAGCCCGCATTGCACTTCCGTCTTTGTCATCCCGGCAGCCCGCGCACTCCCACCCTCAGTCATCCCGGAAGCCCGCGCAGCGGGCTATCCGGGATCCAGAAAAAATACAGGCCACCGCGGCATGAATCAGCGTGATTTCTGGATTCCGGGTCTCGCTCACTTCGCTCGCTCGCCCGGAATGACGAAGGAGAAAAAACGCTCGCTTGGAATGACGAAAAGAAAAAACCCGCTCGCCTGGAATGACGGGAGAGAAAGCAATAACAGCCGTCGTCCCGGCCGAAGCGAAGCGCAGAGCCGGGACCTCGCAAAGGTGGCCGATGCAGCGTGAAACAGCGGCTTCGTCGTCGAGGTTCCGGGACGAC
>JALVEM010000014.1 GCA_027030825.1 Thiohalobacter sp. | reverse complement strand
GGCTCG
Organism: Thiohalobacter sp.; assembly: GCA_027030825.1. Classification (GTDB taxonomy): domain Bacteria; phylum Pseudomonadota; class Gammaproteobacteria; order Thiohalobacterales; family Thiohalobacteraceae; genus J048. The sequence continues at coordinate 5,756 of JALVEM010000014.1, read as the reverse complement.
CAGTCAGGCCTGCGACTTCTCCTGCGACGGCCTGCAGTGCATCCTGGCCTGTCCCACGGGGGCGCTGACCCACGAGATGGACTATCCGCACCAGGTCAACATGGGCGAGGCGAAGGTGGTGCGCGAGCACGCCTGTCTCGCGGTGCAGGGCAAGGGCTTCAAGGGGCTGGCGCGTGGACCGGACTTCAAGGGCAAGCTGCGCTATGAAGAGATCGACCGCTGGAATCCGATCCCGGTACGCGATCATCCCTACGATCTCGAACTCTGCGACCTGTGTGTTCGCCAGTGCCCGATCGAGATCCGGATCAAGGACTGTGAGGCCGGCAAGCCGCCCTCCGGGGATCCCAACCAGTGCCCGCCGAAGCATGCCATTCGTCTGGAGCCGCTGGAGGATACCGGGGACGGCAGGGTACGCATGAAGCCCGTGATTCTCGATGGCTGTGTGGGTTGCGGCGTGTGCGAGATGATCTGTCCTGTCGATCCGGCCGTCATCGAGATCGACATCAGCGAGAGTCGGGAGGAAGGGGCATGGGACGTCGCCTAGATCAACTGATGGAACTGTTCGGCCGCGAGCCGCGCAAGCCGGATCCGAAGACCGTGCCCGAGGAGATCAAACTGATCTACCGGGAGAAGCGCAGCGACAAGGGACGCATCGAGGCCATCCGTGCCGAGCTGGCCCACAAGGCGGCCAGGGCGCAGCCCGAGAAGATCCGTCGGCTGCGCTGGACGGTGCTCATCGCGGTGAACCTGCTGTTCGTGGTGTCCTATTACCTCGACATCCAGTTGCTGGAAGGCGCCTTGACCGCTTCCCGATTCATGGGCTTCCACATGGCGGATCTCAATTCCGCCCTGCAGGTCATGCTGGCCTTCAAGCATGTGGTGATCAACCTGCTGATCGGCACCGCGACGGTGTTCCTGCTCTGGTGGCTGCTCGGGGGGCGCACCTTCTGTTCCTGGGTCTGCCCCTATCATCTGCTGGCCGAGTGGGCCGAGATGCTGCACGTCTGGCTGGCGAAGAAGAAGCTGGTCAAGGATCATCCGCTCGACCGTCGCCTGCGGACGGTGGCGTGGGTGGTGTTCGCCGTGCTGGCCTTCGTGACCGGCTACACCGTCTACGAGACCATCTCGCCCACCGGCATCGTCAGCCGCGCGCTCATCTACGGCCCGGGCGTGGCCATGCTCTGGGTCCTGCTCCTGCTGGCCTTCGAGGTGTTCTACTCGCGCCGGGCCTGGTGCCGTTATCTGTGCCCGATCGGCCTGACCTATGGTCTGGTGGGGGCCACCTCGCCCTTCCGGGTGCAGTATCACCTGCCCACCTGCTTCCATGAGGGCGAGTGCCGCAAGGTGTGCCTGGTGCCGCACGTGCTCGACACCGTGATCATGGGTCGGGCGCGCGGCATCCATGTGGACATAGGTCCTGACTGCACCCGCTGCGGGCGTTGTGTGGATGCCTGCCCGACCGGCTCGCTGACCTTCGAATACGGCCGTGGACAGGAAGGCAAGGGCACTCCGGCGCCGGCGACGCAGGACAGGCCGGCGGCATGATCCGGATCGAGCAGGTCCGCAAGCGCTTCGGCCGGACACCCGTGCTCGACGGGATCGATCTCGTCATCGACCGGGGCGATCGCATCGCCCTGGTCGGTTCCAACGGCGCCGGCAAGACCACGCTGATCCGCTGCCTGCTCGGCGAATACCTGCACGAGGGTCGGATCACCATTCACGGGCTGGAGCCGCGCTCGCATCGCACCGAGATTCTCAAGCGGGTGGGTTTCGTCCCCCAGATCTCGCCGCCGCTGAAGATGCCCGTGGGGCAGCTCGTCGAATTTGCCGCCGGGGTATGTGATTCGGACCCGTCGCGCATGGAGGCCGTGGCCACCCGCCTGGGGCTGGACGTGGTGGCGCTCGCCCGCCAGCCTTTCAACCGCCTCTCCGGCGGCATGAAGCAGAAGCTGCTCATCAGCATCGCCCTGGGGCGGGACTGCGATCTGCTGGTGCTCGACGAGCCGGCGGCCAATCTGGATCCCGAGGCCCGCCACGTGTTCTTCGACCTGCTGGCGGAACGTCAGGAGGATGCCGCCATGCTCATCTCCAGCCATCGGCTCGACGAGGTGGCGGCGCTGGTCAATCGCGTGATCGAGCTGGACCGGGGGCGTGTGGTGCTCGACGATCATGTCGCCGATCAGGTGGACATCGACAGTCGACTCAGGGTGGAGGTGGTGCTTGCGCGGCCGGAGGAGGCCTTCGCCCGCAGCCTGCGCGAATGGGGGTTCGCATCCGAAGACGGTCGCACCTGGCGCGGCCTGGTGGCCGGTCCGGACCGGCTGCGTTTTCTCGGCGTGCTTTCCCGCTATGCCGGGCTGCTGGAGTCCGTGCGCATGGAGGTGATGGAGGCCGACGAGGCGCTGGAGGAGACCGCATGAGACATCCCGTTCGTCTGCTGTTGCTGCTTCTGCCCCTGTTGCTGGCGGGCTGTTCGCGTTCGCCCGAGTCCGGGCCGGTGGAGATCCGCCTCGACCGGGACGTGTGCACCCGTTGCAGAATGGTGATCAGCGAGCTGCGTTTCGCGGCCGAGGTGCGGGGCCCTGTGGAGGGTGGCGGCACCCGGGTCTGGAAGTTCGACGACATCGGCTGCGCCGTGCTCTGGCTCGACGAGCAGCCCTGGAAGGACGATCCGCGTGTGGAGATCTGGGTCGCTGACCAGCGCGACGGGCACTGGATCGATGCCCGCAAGGCCTGGTACGTGCCGGTCACCCACTCGCCCATGGGCTACAATCTGGGCGCTCGGGACACCCCCGCACCGGGCGCCATGGACTTCTCTGCCGCCGTGGCCCACATCCGCCGGGTGGAGTCGGGCGAACACCGGCACCGGGGCGCGGATGCCCATGTGCACGAGATGCCCCATGCCGGCATGGAGGCGCACTGAGCATGCGGCACCTGCTGCTCACCGCCTGGGCGGACATCACCGAGTCCCTGCGCTCGCGCTGGTTCGCCGTCTACACGCTGGTCTTCGGCGGACTGGTCGTCGGCCTGTTCGTGACGGGGCTCACCGAGTCGCGCATCATGGGCTTCACCGGGCTCTCGCGGGTGCTGGTGACCTACCTCGAGATCACCATGGCCATCCTGCCCCTGTTCGTGCTCATCACCACGGTGCGTTCGGTGGCCGGCGACCGCGAGGCCGGCATCTTCGAGTACATGCTGTCGCTGCCGGTCTCGCTCGCCGTCTGGTTCTGGGGCAAGTTCATCGGCCGGTTTCTGGTGGTCTTCCTGCCGGTGCTTGGCGCCATGGCTCTGGCCGTGGCCTGGGGTGCGGCGCGCGGCGCCGGGATTCCCTGGGGCCAGGTGGCCTGGTACGTCGGTTTCCTGTGTGCGCTCGCGCTCTGCTTTCTGGGGCTGGGCATGTTGATCTCGACCCTGGCCCGTTCCTCGGACGTTGCCATCGGCACCGCCTTCCTGGTGTGGCTCACGCTGCTGCTGTTCATGGATCTCATCCTGCTCGGGGTGCTCATCCGTGGCGGTCTGGATCCGGAAGGGGTGATCGCCATCGCACTGGCCAATCCCCTGCAGGTCTTCCGCACCGCGGCCATGATGCTGTTCGATCCCCAGCTGGTCCTGCTGGGGCCATCGGCCTATGTGATCCTCGACAATTTCGGCCACCTCGGCTATCTGCTCTGGGCGCTGGGCTATCCGGTGGCGCTCGGCCTGGGCGGGGCCTGGCTGGGCTACCTGCTGTTCCGTCGCGGCGACCTGCCCTGAGGCCGCGCCTTGAAAACGACCGCCGGGCGAGGCAAGCTCCGGCGCATGACCACACCCTTCCATGTCCGGCACGCGTCCGCGATTCTGGCCAGTGGCGGTCTCGTCGCCTGTCCCACGGAGGCCGTCTATGGCCTGCACTGCGACCCCCTCAATCCGGCGGCCGTACTGCGGCTGCTGGCGTGCAAGCGGCGACCGCTCGCCAAGGGATTGATTCTGGTCGCCGCCGATGCGGACATGCTGCTGCCCTGGCTGGCGCCCTTGCCGGTGGCGGCCCGCAGACGCATGGCGGCGGCCTGGCCGGGACCGGTGACCTTCGTCTGCCCGGCTGCGCCCTGGGTGCCGGACTGGATTCGGGGCGAGCATGACAGCCTCGCGGTGCGCGTCACCGACCATCCGCTGCTCGCAGCCCTGTCGCGCCGTTTCGGCGGACCCCTGGTGTCCACCAGCGCCAATCCGGCCGGCCACCGGCCGGCACGCACGCCGTTGAAGGTGCGCCGCTATTTCGATGGCAAGGTCGATGTTATCCTGCACGCGCCGCTCGGCGGCCGGGCGCGTCCCACCACCATCCGGGACGTGCTGACCGGCGAGGTGCTGAGGGAATGAGGAGAAAAGATGGTTCCTGATCTCGAGGCCGTGAAGGCCTGGCTGCAGCAGCTGCAGGACGACATCACCACCGCGTTCGAGGCGATCGACGGCAAGACGTTCCGGGAAGACGCCTGGACGCGCGAGGCGGGCGGAGGCGGCGGTCGCACCCGGGTGCTCGAGGAGGGCGAGGTCTTCGAGAAGGCCGGCGTCAACTATTCCTTCGTCACCGGCGAGGCCCTGCCGCCCTCGGCCACGGCGGCGCGTCCCGAGCTGGCCGGTCGCAGCTTCGCCGCCACCGGCGTCTCCCTGGTGATCCACCCGCGCAATCCCTATGTGCCCACCTCGCACATGAACGTGCGCTTCTTCATCGCCGAGAAGGCAGGCAGCGAACCGGTCTGGTGGTTCGGCGGCGGCTTCGACCTCACGCCCTATTACGGCTTCGAGCAGGACTGCGAGCACTGGCACCGCGAGGCCTGGAAGGCCTGCGAGCCCTTCGGCGAGGACGTCTATCCCCGCTTCAAGCAATGGTGCGACGAGTATTTCTTCCTGCGGCATCGCAACGAGCCGCGCGGCATCGGCGGGATCTTCTTCGACGATCTCAACGAATGGGGCTTCGAGCGCTGCTTCGCCTTCCTGCGGTCGGTGGGCGAGGCCTATCTGCCGGCCTATCTGCCCATCGTGGAGCGTCGCCGGCATCTCGAATGGGGCGAACGCGAGCGCGAATTCCAGCTCTACCGGCGCGGCCGCTACGTGGAGTTCAATCTGGTCTACGACCGCGGCACCCTGTTCGGCCTGCAGACCGGCGGGCGCACCGAATCGATCCTGGTTTCGCTGCCGCCGCTGGTGCGCTGGCGCTACGACTGGCAGCCGGAGCCGGGCTCCGAGGAGGCGCGGCTCTACGAGGAATTCCTTCGTCCGCGGGACTGGCTGAATCCGTGAATCTCAACGCCCTGCGCTATCTGGTGGCACTGGCGCGGGAGGGCAATTTCCACCGGGCCGCGGAGGCCGTGCACGTCAGCCAGCCCACCCTGAGCGTGGCCATCCGCAAGCTGGAGGACGAACTCGGCGTGGCGCTGTTCGAACGCCGGCCGCGGACCGTCACCCTGACGCCGGCCGGGGAGCGCATCCTGGCCCAGGCCCAGCGGGTGCTGGAGGAGGTGGAGCGGCTGCGCGACCTGGCCCGCCAGGACCGCGACCAGTTGCACGGGCCGCTGCGCGTGGGGGCCATCTACACCATCGGGCCCTATCTGTTCCCCTCGCTGATTCCGGAACTGCGCCGCCGCGCGCCGGAAATGCCGCTGGTGCTGGAGGAGAACTTCACCGCGCGCCTGAACGAACGCCTGCGTCGCGGCGAGGTCGATGCGATCCTGGTCTCGCTGCCGTTCCGGGAGCCCGGCATCGTCACCCTGCCGCTCTAC
>JALVEM010000013.1 GCA_027030825.1 Thiohalobacter sp. | reverse complement strand
CGACCGGGATGCCGAAGAAAAGACGCTCGCCCGAAACGACGAGTGGCATCAGCCGCGGCCTTCTTGCTTCCAGCTTCCAGCTTCTGACTTCTGTATTCTGTATTCTGAATTCTCGAATTATTCGCAATTCTCCTCGATGGCCTTGCGGGCCGCGGCCTTTTTGGCCTCGATCTCCTCCGGGGTGGGGAAATAGGCCACCCCGTCGGGACCGACCAGCTTCTTGCGCCCGCCCATCTCCAGATTGGCCAGATTGCGGCGGGCGATGGCGCAATTCTGCCGCCGGCGGGCAGCCTCGGCCTGCTGCGACGCTGCCTTGCGGTCGGCCTCTTCGCGCGCCCGTCCGGCCTCCTCGATCTGCCTGCGCAACTGTTCCAGCCTCGTGTCGGCCTGCTCCGGAGGCGTCGAAGGACGAGGTGCGGGCCGCATGCGCTCGTAGGGGCGGCCGGCGGGAGGGCGTTGTCCGTAGTGGACGTTGCCGTCCTCGTCCACCCACTTGTACATGGCGGCCTGGGCCAGGCCGGCGGTAGTCAGCAGAAGCGTCAGTGCAATGGCACGCATCGGGTTTCCGTCTCTCGGCATCGGGGATCTCCCGATGTATCGGCCGGCCCGCGGGGGATCTGAAGCCACCCGCGGAGGTAGTTTTCAAGGCGCTGATAAACTAACATACCCGGTTCCTGCCGCTTCGGGCCTCGCCCGGAGGGTGGATTCCGAACGATCGACTGGAGTGTACGGGTGGAACTGACTGGCGCGGAGATCTTCGTTCGCTGTCTGCAGGAAGAGGGTGTCGACCTGGTGTTCGGCTATCCCGGGGGCGCGGTGCTGCACATCTACGATGCCCTCTACCAGCAGGAGAAGGTCCAGCACATCCTGGTCCGACACGAGCAGGCTGCAGTGCATGCCGCCGACGGCTATGCCCGTTCCACCGGCCGGCCCGGGGTGGTGCTGGTCACTTCCGGCCCCGGTGCCACCAACGCGGTCACCGGAATCGCCACGGCCTACATGGACTCCATCCCGCTGGTCGTGTTCACCGGCCAGGTACCGACGCATTTGATCGGCAACGATGCCTTCCAGGAGGTCGACAGCATCGGCATCACCCGCCCCTGCGTCAAGCACAACTTCCTGGTCAAGGACGTCCGCGATCTGGCGGAGACGATCAAGAAGGCCTTCTACATCGCCTCGACCGGCCGGCCCGGGCCGGTGGTCGTGGACATTCCCAAGGACGTCACCGCCGATCGCTGCGAATTCCACTACCCGAAGAAGGTGCGCCTGCGTTCCTACAATCCGACCACGCGGGGGCACACGGGGCAGATCAAGAAGGCGGTGGATCTGATCCTGTCCGCCAAACGCCCCATGATCTACACCGGCGGTGGCGTGATTCTCGACGATGCCTCCGAGGAGCTGGTCGAATTCACGAAACTCCTGGGCTATCCCATCACGAACACGCTGATGGGACTGGGTGCCTATCCGGCCGAGGATCCGCAGTTCGTCGGCATGCTGGGCATGCACGGCACCTACGAGGCCAACATGGCGATGCACAACTGCGATGTGCTGATCGCCATCGGTGCCCGTTTCGACGACCGGGTGACGGGCAACGTGGAGAAATTCTGCCCGGCCGCGAAGATCGTGCACGTCGACATCGACCCGGCCAGCATCTCCAAGAACGTCAAGGTGGACATCCCCATCGTGGGACCGGTGCACGACGTGCTGCGCCAGATGCTCCACATCCTGAAGAAGACCGACCGCAGGCCGGACGCCGAGGCGCTGGCCGCCTGGTGGGAGCAGATCGAGGAATGGCGCGCCCTCGATTGCCTGAAATACGACCGCGAGAGTCCGCTGATCAAGCCGCAGTACGTGATCGAGACCCTGCACCGGCTCACCGAGGGCAATGCCTTCGTGACTTCCGATGTGGGCCAGCATCAGATGTGGACGGCGCAGTACTACAAGTTCAACAAGCCCCGGCGCTGGATCAACTCGGGCGGCCTGGGCACCATGGGTTTCGGTCTGCCGGCCGCGATGGGCGTGCAGCTCGCCCACCCGGACGAGACGGTCTGCTGCGTCACCGGCGAGGGCAGCATCCAGATGAACATCCAGGAGCTCTCGACCTGCCGCCAGTTCGGCCTGCCGATCAAGATCATCAATCTCAACAACCGCTATCTCGGCATGGTGCGCCAGTGGCAGGAATTCTTCTACCAGAAGCGCTACGCCATGTCCTACATGGAATCGCTGCCCGATTTCGTCGAGCTGGCGAAGAGCTACGGCCACGTCGGGATGCGCATCGACAGGCCGGAGGATGTGGAAGGCGCGTTGCGCGAGGCGCTGGCGATGAAGGACCGGCTGGTATTCCTGGATTTCATCACCGACCAGACCGAGAACGTCTACCCGATGATCCCCGCCGGTGCGGGTCAGAACGAAATGATCCTGGTCTGAGGGAGCGAGGGCATGCGTCACATCATCTCATTGCTGCTGGAGAACGAGGCCGGCGCCCTGTCGCGGGTCGCGGGGCTGTTCTCGGCGCGGGGCTACAACATCGAATCGCTCACCGTGGCGCCCACCGAGGACCCCTCTCTCTCTCGCATGACGATCGTCACGCACGGCACCGAGGAGATCATCGAGCAGATCACCAAGCAGCTCAACAAGCTCATCGATGTGGTCAAGCTGGCCGACATGACCGAGGGCCCGCACATCGAGCGCGAGCTGATGATGGTCAAGGTGCGTGCGGAAGGCCAGGATCGCGAGGAGCACAAGCGGCTGTGCGAGATCTTCCGTGGCCGCATCATCGACGTGACCGACGCCACCTATGTCATCGAGCTGACCGGCGACAGCGAAAAGATGGACGCCTTTCTCGACGCCGTCGGCGAGAAGGCCATACTCGAGGTGGTCCGAACCGGCATTTCCGGCATTGCGCGCGGCAAGCGCGCCATGCACGTCTGAACAGGACCGAAAACCAACATCCAGATCGGGGAACACACATGAGTCTCAACGTCTACTACGACAAGGACTGCGATCTCTCGCTGATCCGGTCCCGCAAGGTCACCATCATCGGCTACGGATCCCAGGGTCATGCCCATGCCCTCAATCTCAAGGACTCGGGCGTGGACGTCACCGTGGCGCTGCGTCCCGGCTCGGCCTCGGTGGCCAAGGCCGAGGCCGAGGGGCTGACGGTCAAGGGCATCGAGGAGGCGGTGGCCGGCGCGGATCTGGTCATGGTGCTGGCGCCCGACGAGTACCAGAAGGATCTCTACCGCAACCAGATCGAGCCCAATATCCGGGAGGGCGCGGTGCTGGCCTTCGCGCACGGTTTCTCCATCCATTACAACCAGATCGTGCCGCGTGCGGATCTCGACGTCATCATGATCGCGCCCAAGGCGCCGGGGCACACGGTGCGCAGCGAGTTCGTCAAGGGTGGCGGCATTCCCGATCTCATCGCCGTGCATCAGGACGCCTCGGGGCAGGCCAAGGCCATCGCCCTGTCCTATGCCTCGGCCATCGGCGGCGGGCGCACCGGCATCATCGAGACCACCTTCAAGGACGAGACCGAGACCGACCTGTTCGGCGAGCAGGCGGTGCTCTGCGGCGGATGCGTCGAGCTGGTCAAGGCCGGGTTCGAGACGCTGGTCGAGGCCGGCTATGCGCCGGAGATGGCCTATTTCGAGTGCCTGCACGAGCTCAAGCTGATCGTCGACCTCATGTACGAGGGCGGCATCGCCAACATGAACTATTCCATCTCGAACAATGCGGAATACGGCGAGTACGTCACGGGCCCGAAGATCATCAACGAGCAGTCGCGTGCCGCCATGCGCGAGGCGTTGCGCAACATCCAGACGGGCGAATACGCCAAGCGCTTCATCCTCGAGGGCATGACCGGCTATCCGGAGATGACGGCCCACCGCCGGCTCAATGCCGCCCATCCCATCGAGCAGGTGGGCGAGCGGCTGCGCGCCATGATGCCCTGGATCCAGAAGATCGTGGACAAGGAAAGAAACTGATCCCCGCGGGCGGTCGGCGACAGGGCCATGGCTGAAGGCCGACGTTCACTCGTCGCCAGAGAGGGCTGGCTGGTCATCGCGCTGGCCGGCCTTCTCGCGCTGGCGGTCTGGCGATATTTCGGCGGGCTCTGGTCTCTCCCCCTGTGGGGGATCATGGCGCTGCTGCTCTGGCTGTTTCGCGATCCGCGTCGCGAGATCCCCTCCGTCCCGCTCGGTGTCGTGAGTCCGGCGGACGGGCGCATCGAATCCGTCGAGCGGGTGCGCGATCCCTATCTCGACCGTGATGCCCTGCGCATCCGCATTGCCATGAGTCACACCGGGGTCTTCGCCACCCGCAGCCCGGTGGAAGGCAAGATCATGGACATGGTGCGCGCCAGTGAAGGCGCCTTGCCGCATGGCGTGTGGATCCGCACCGACGAAAACGACGACGTGGTGGTCGCCATGTATCGTGGGCCGTTGCACAGCGTGCCGCGTTGCTATGTCCGTTACGGCGACCGTGTGGGGCAGGGGCAGCGATGCGGTTATGTCACGCTCGGCAGCCGGGTGGATGTCTACGTTCCCGCCAATTCCAAGGTGCGCGTCCGCGAGGGAGACCGTGTGCGCGCCGGTTCCGACATCATTGCCGTGCTGGTGCACAAGTCGAGCCACTGATGCCGATGCGTGAGCGCGTTGCATTCCGGATTTGAGAAGCCCGGAAACGCGCTGCTATGCTCTGACAGAGCAGACACGTTCATGCGCAAGCGAGATTCCATGGAACCGAAATCCGCCAGAACCGAATCCAGACGCCGGCCGCGCGGCATCTATCTGCTGCCCAACCTGTTCACCACGGCCGGGCTGTTCGCCGGCTTCTATGCCATCATCGCGGCGATCGGCGGGCGTTTCGAGCATGCCGCCGTCGCCGTCTTCGTGGCGATGGTCATGGACGGGCTCGACGGGCGGGTGGCGCGCCTGACGCATACCGAGAGCGACTTCGGCAAGGAATACGACAGTCTGTCCGACATGATCTGCTTCGGCCTGGCACCGGCGCTGGTCATGTACGAGTGGGCACTGGCCGCGCTTGCCGAGCACGGCGTGCTCTGGGCAAGGCTGGGCTGGATCACGGCCTTCGTCTATACCGTGAGCGCGGCACTGCGGCTGGCCCGCTTCAATACCTCGGTGGGCAAGGTGGACAGGCGTTATTTCCAGGGGCTGCCCAGTCCTTCCGCGGCTGCGGTGGTCGCCGGCATGGTCTGGCTCGGCAACGATCTCGGCATTCAGGGCCGCAATCTGGCGATGCCGGCGCTGATCCTGACGCTGGCCGCCGGCCTGCTGATGGTGAGCAACTTCCGCTACTACTCGTTCAAGGAGATCGACTTCAGCAATCCGGTGCCGTTCGTTGCCATCCTGATCATGGTGTTCATCATCATCCTGCTGTCGATCGATCCGCCGACTCTCCTGTTCGGCGGCTTTACCCTCTATGCGCTGTCGGGGCCGGTGATCACGATCGTTCAGCGGCGTCGGCTGCGCCGGCGCAAGCAGGGGGGAGGCTGAAGGGGAAGAATTCAGAATCCGGAATCCAGAATTCTCAGAATTCAGAAGCAAGAAGCAAGAAGCAAGAAGCTGGAAGGGTTGCGGCTGTATCGGTCGTGACCTCCAACGGCTTGCTCTCCGGGTACCCTGCGCGCCGCGAGCCGGTCGGCGCGCTCGGGAACTCGCCCTGCGGGCTCAAACACCCCTCGCTTGATCCACCGACCGGCCGCGATGCTCGGCGTCGCCGAGTCGGTCCTGCCCGCGGCAG
>JALVEM010000012.1 GCA_027030825.1 Thiohalobacter sp. | reverse complement strand
CCGTGGGTCGTCCAACTCCCCCGCGGAAGCTGCGGATGATTCCGCAACGGGGATGTGGCATAATTCCTCACCAATATGATCAGGAACAGCGAAGGCTGTCATCAGGAGCCCCGATGTCCGAAACAGGCCAGGAAACGCTCACCGAAGAAGAACGCATTCTGCGCGCGATGAAAAAGGTGCTCACCGACGTGGCGAAGGACACCTACGCCAAGCCCGGCTATGCCCATCCCCTGTCCGACGAAACCATCGAAGGCATCCGGGAATGCCTGAAGATGATCGCGCTGCGCGAACACGAGATCGCGAAGGCGCACGGCCGCGAGTCGAAGGCGCGCCCGCAGTTCATCGACGAAAAGCCGCGGGAGGTCGTCATTCCGATCGATCCCGGGGCCTTCGGGCGCAAGCGCAAGGACGGCTGACACCGACCGGATTCACTGGAGAGACACCATGACCACAACCGCACAGCTCGACAACCTCAACCGCGAAGAACAGGTCTATCTGACCAAGGCGGTCATCTCGCTGCTCGACGCCTGGGGGCTGGAAAACGAACACATCGTCGACATGCTCGCCCTGCCGGAAGGCACCCCGCCCCGGCAGATCAACCGTTACCGCTCGATGGGCGAGCCGCTGCCCATGGACAGCGAGGAAACCCTCAAGCGCATCGAGCACATTCTCGCCATCGCCGAGGCCCTGCGCACCATGTTCCCGCGCAATCCCCAGATGGCCCGGCTCTGGATGCAGCAGCCCTGCAAGAAGCTGCGCGGGCGCATTCCCATCGCCATCATGCTCTTCGACGGCATCGAGGGCATGATCAAGGTGCGCAGCCACCTCGACTGCACCTACGCCTGGGATCTGACCGGCTCCCACTGCTGAGGCGCATCGTCAGCCGAACAGCTTCTGCCACCAGCGCTTGCGGTTGCCCGGCAGGATCGGCGAGTTGGGCAGATCGACGGGTTTCAGGCGCGAGAGGATCCAGCCCGGCAGGGGCGGATTCTCCGAGAACCCGCACACCACGCCCAGATTGTTGGGATCGAAGATCTTGACGTAGGTCGGTGCCTCGAGGGAATCGGCATAGACGATGCCGCAGTAGTCCTCGTCGTGCTCGCGGCGCAGCAGTGCATCCACCTCGGTGATGAACTCCTCGAGCTTGTCGGGCGCAGCGGGCGCCGCGGGCGGCGGCTCGCCCACGGCGTAGATGTACCAGCCCTCCGACTCGGCCCGGATGCGCTCCCACAGGGCATCGAGCTGGGGCCAGCGCAGCACGCCGTAAAAGCTGCCGCGGAAGGCGGCAAGAAAGGGATCGAGCGCTTCTGCTTCCTGTTGCGACCGTGATCTCGCCATGATGTCTCTCCGGATCATACCACCTGGTATGACAGATCTCGCGAGTGGGCGGTTCCCCCTTGTACCATAGTCGCGCGCGCCCACGAAGTCCCGCAACTCTTCCTTGACAATCCTCCTGCCCCCTCATAGAGTGCGCGCGCACCAGCAGCCTGGCGGACTTCGGGCGATCGGGCGAGATTGTCCCGGGTTCCGTCAGGCGGCCAGGTTCCAGGTGCCCCGGGTGCATTCGCGGCCCGGGGTGAAACGGGAAGCCGGTGCGGCAAGAGGAGCTCCCTCCTCGCCAATGCCGGCGCTGCCCCCGCAACGGTAGGCGAGTCGAGGGGCCGCATCATGCCACTGTGCAAGGCACGGGAAGGCGCGGCCCCGGGGCGTAGATACGTCCGCTCGCGAGCCCGGAGACCGGCCTGGAACCGACGACCCGGCTGCGGAGGGCGGCCCGGGCGTGCCGGATCCCGCCTCCGCGCATGCGCCTCCCTCCGTCGGCCACACCGGCAACCGTCCGTGCGGGTGCGCACGGACCAGGCGTGGAGAATCACAGATGAGAATCCGTTCCCCCCGTTTTGCTGCGCTCGCAGGCGCTCTCGGCATCGTATCCGCCACAGCACCGGCAGCTGAAACCCTGGAAACCTCACCCGTGGTGGTCACGGCCACCCGCACGGCGCAGACCGTCGACGACAGTCTGGCCTCCGTCACCGTGATCACGCGTGAAGAAATCGAACGCAGCCAGGCACGCAGCGTCGACGAGGTGCTGCGCAACCTGGCCGGCATCCACGTCAGCCGCAACGGCGGCTACGGCAAGACCACCGACATCTACCTGCGCGGCACCAACGGCGACCATGTGCTGGTCCTGGTGGACGGGGTGCGCGCCGCCTCGGCGACCCTGGGCAGCTACGCCTGGGCGAACCTGGCACCGGAGCAGATCGAACGCATCGAGATCGTGCGCGGTCCCCGCGCCAGTCTCTACGGCTCGGACGCCATCGGCGGCGTGATCCAGATCTTCACCCGCAGAACCTCGAGGCGCCATGCCCGCGCCGGAGTCGGCAGCAACCGGCTGTGGGAAGTCGAACTCGGTGGAGGTATCGAACACGAGGGATGGTCACTGGGACTCACGGCAGGACGGCTGGACGACGGGGGCATACCGACCCTGCGCACCGACACCATCGACTACGGCTACCGCAACACCCATCTCGCGCTGAACGCCGATGGCATGCTCCCGGGCAGTGTACAGACGGCATTTCGGCTGTCCCGGCAGCAGGGCCGCAACGAACTGGATCCTTCCACCGGCGACATCACCTTCACCAACCGTGTCGCAAGCCTGGCCCTGAGCCAGGATGTCACGGACCGCTGGTCGCAGCGGCTCACGCTCGGGTACGCCCTCGACCGAAGCACCAGCCAGAGTCCCACCACGCCTTCCACGATCACCACGCGAAGGCGCCAGCTGAGCTGGCAGCACGATCTGGTCCTGGGTCCAGGACTGTTGACCGCCGGCCTCGACCACTGGACCGACCATGCCACGAAGGATCGCAGCGGCGCCATCGACCGACGCATTCGCACCAATGCGGCCTTCCTCCAGTGGCAACAGGAAAGCGGCTTCGGCGATCTGCAGGCCGCACTCCGGCACGATCGCAACAGCGCCAGCGGCAACAAGACCACCTGGAACGCGGCCTGGGGCAGGGATATCGCCGCCCACACCCGCCTGACGCTCTCTCACGGCACGGCTTTCAAGGCCCCCACCGTCAACGACCTGTACTGGCCCTACAATGTCAGCAGTTTCTTCGGCATCACCTACATCACCCAGGGCAATCCCGACCTCGCTCCCGAGCGATCGCGCACGACGGAACTCGGGCTGCGGCACCGTTTCGGACCCGCGTTCTCGCTTACGGCAAACGCCTACTACACGAAGGTCAAGGACCTCATCGACTGGTCCTCGACCCAGACCGGCCCCGCCGAATACACCTACCAGCCGGTCAACCGGGCCAGGGTACGGATCCGCGGGCTGGAACTGGAACTCGAAGGGCGCTACGCCGAATGGCGGGGACGCTTCACATTCAACCTGACCGACGCCAAGGACGAGAACGACCGTCAGCTCGACCGCAGGCCGTTGCGCAGCGCATCCCTCACGCTTTCCCGTCCACTGGCGCGGGGAGAGGCGGAAATGGAAATCCTCGCGGCCTCCGAACGCCGTGACCGCAACGGCGCTGCCCGCCTGGGCGGCTACGCGCTGGTGAACCTGCGGCTCTCGCAGCGCCTGGCCGATGGGCTCGATCTGCAGTTCCGAATCGAGAATCTCTTCGACAAGACCTACACCCTGGCATCGAGCTTCTCCGGCGACTACAGCACCCTGGGTCGCACCCTCTACCTGAGCCTGCGCTGGCAGCCATGAACGCATCCCGCACGCCCATTGCGAGACCTCGAGACGGCAACCGCATCCTGGCCGTCGCGCTCGGGGTGTCGCTGGGCGTGCACGCGGTGCTGCTCTCGATCCAGCGGCAGATGCCGACCCCTTCGTTTTCGCCCGCAGACCAGACGCTGAACGTACAGCTCGTTGCCCGGGCGACGGGAAGTCGTGCCGCCGCCTCGCCGTCTTCACCGCCCGCTGCAGAGCCGGCATCGCTCGAAATGGCCCCCCGAGCCGGTGGCGTCGGCAAGACACCGCCGGGTCGGAACACGCGGATACAGCGAAGCAGTCAGGTGGAACATCCCCACGAGAGTCAGACCCGAGTGCACGCGCCCGGTCACGGTACGCACGAGGCCGTGTCATGGGAAACGCCCGGACCGTCTCCCGTGATCGGAAAACCGGTTCGGGACACCGCAACGGAAGCTGACGCAACGCCTGCCCGGGAGGGGAACCCCGTCGCATCCACACCGCCTCAACCGGCCGCCGAGCAGGCAGGTTCTTCTCCCTCGAGCCGGCTGCTCGCGCACATACGTCTCGAGCTCGCGCGCCATTTCACGTATCCGTGGATCGCACGCCGGCGTGGCTGGCAGGGCACCGTGGTCCTCGGCTTCGAGCTGCTGCCCGACGGGCGCATCGAACACATCGAGGTACGGAAGAGTTCGGGACACCGCATTCTCGACCTCGCGGCGAGGCGGGCCCTGACCCGCGTCGGGCGGGTCCGGCTGGATGCCTGGCGACCCGCGACGGCACAGCCTCTGGAACTGCCGGTAGAATACCGCCTGATCGACGGCTGAGACGGGGAAGACGACCATGGGCCACCGGCTTTCGAAGATCTACACCCGCACCGGCGATGCCGGCACCACCGGGCTCGGCGACGGCAGCCGGGTGCCCAAGGACGACCCCCGGGTCGAGGCCTTCGGCACGGTGGACGAACTCAACAGCGTGATCGGCATGCTCCGCGCCGCCCCCGGCCTGCCCGGGGACGTGGATGCCCGGCTGGCCCGTATCCAGAACCATCTGTTCGAGGTGGGCAGCGAACTCTGCACCCCGGGTCATCGCGCCCCGCTCGAGGAGGCGGACATCGCCTGGCTGGAGCAGTGGCTGGACGAGATGAACGCGCAACTGCCCTGGCTGAAGGAATTCATCCTGCCCGGCGGCACGCCCGAGGCGGCGCTGGCGCACCTGGCGCGCACCGTCTGCCGGCGGGCCGAACGCCGGGTCGCAGCGCTGCATGATGCGGCGCCCGCCCTGCCGCTGCGCTATCTCAACCGGCTCTCCGACCTGCTGTTCGTGCTCGCCCGCCATCTCAATCAGCGGGCCGGGCAACCGGACGTGCTGTGGGAGCGCGGGGCCGGAGAACCAGCCGATCCCGAACGCGACGGCTAACCCGCTGCGCGGTTCCCGTGATGACGGGGTGAGAAAACTGCGAGGTCCCGGCTCTCGCCCTGCTCGGCCGGGACGACGGTGGCAGATTCGGTCCGGCGGCGGACGCCGAGGAGACGTCCACGCCCGCCGCCGGTCCCGCCGGCAGGGCCTCCTGCCCTGCCGCCTGCCCGGCCCGGCGCTCAGTCGGCCTGGCGCCGCAGGAAGGCCGGGATGTCGAGGTATTCGAAGTCGTCCTCCACTGCCGGTGCGGCGGAGCCTGCCTCGGTCCGCGGCTGCTTGCGGGCGATGGTCGGACGCTCGAGCGCCTCGTAGTCCGGCTCGCCGGTCCGACGCTCCTTCTCCACCAGCTTGACCTTGGGCTTGACCTCGATGGTCTCGGGCTCGGGCATGGCCTGTGCCCCCCGTTCCAGGCCGGTGGCGACCACGGTCACGCGCAGCTCGTCGCTCATCTCGGGGTCGATGACGGTGCCGACCACCACGGTGGCATTGTCGGAGGCGAATTCCTTGACCGTGTTGCCGACCTCCTCGAACTCGCCGATGGCGAGGTCCATGCCGGCGGTGACATTGACCAGGATGCCGGCCGCACCGGAGAGGTTCACGTCCTCGAGCAGCGGGCTGGCGATGGCCGCCTCGGCCGCCTCGCGGGCCCGGTCCTCGCCGCGCGCCACGCCGGAACCCATCATGGCCATG
>JALVEM010000011.1 GCA_027030825.1 Thiohalobacter sp. | reverse complement strand
ACCGGCCGTCCGGTTCGTCGCTGACCGAAACCAGCCGCATCCCCAGACTGTCGAGGTATCTCAGGGCCGGCAGGTCCTCGAGCAGACGCCGTTCGCGACGCAGTTGCCGGTAGAATTCCGCGCCGATCGCGGCCTCCTGCTGCGCGTCGAACAGGCGCTGGCTGCGGTCGCCGATGTCGGGCAGGGAATTGCCGGGATCGGCCGCGACGGCGAGGGGAAGCCAGAACAGGAAAAGGTGGAGGAGCGTTCGCATATGTTATCTCGGACAGATCGAACGCCCGGCGGTTTCCGGAACACGGAAACCTTTCCATAAAAAGGTTTTATTGAGAATGATCAATTGAGACTATATTATGAATTGCTAAACAACGGGGATGCGGTACGTCGCGAGACATCCTGATTCGCATCCGGTCAGTCTATCGGTTTTTCGTGGCGAGCGACAGGCGGGTCGAAGAGGCCGGCCTGGTCGCCGCACGCAGTGGAGAAGGAGAAACACATGTACGGAATCAACGAGATCGATTCGGCCGGACTGGCGGCCGAACTGGCATCGAACCCGGACGGTGTGCGCCTGATCGATGTCCGGTCACCGGCCGAGATGGCGCAGGGCATGATCCCCGGCGCCGAGCCGATGCCGTTGCATCTGCTGCCCCTGCGCATGCAGGAAATCGCCGGGGATCCGCGTCGCGTGGTGCTCTACTGCCGCAGCGGCGCCCGATCGGCCCAGGCCTGCATGTATCTCGCCAACCAGGGGCTGGGCGGCAACGTCTGGAACCTGCGCGGCGGCATCATCGACTGGGTGCGCCAGGGACATCCGGTCGAGCGGCCGGCGGAGGCCCATCTCGCCGGCTGAGTGCAGGAGGTCCGAACGGATCGGTGGCGGGCGAGGCTGCTTGCATACGTGCAGCGCTTGCCGTATAAGAGCATCCTTCTGAAGGCCCTTTCCGCACAGGGGGGTGGAGGGGCGGCGATTCCACACTCAATCGAAGAAGGAGTAGCGAGATGAACTTTGACGAGGAACTGGATGCATCCGGCCTGAACTGCCCGCTGCCGATCCTGCGCGCCAAGAAGGCCCTGGCCGGCATGGAGAGCGGCAAGGTGCTGCACATCATCGCCACCGATCCGGGTTCGGTGAAGGACTTCGAGGCCTTCGCCAAGCAGACCGGCAACGAGCTGCTGGAATCCAAGGAAGAAGGCGGCAAGTTCCACTTCCTGATCAAGAAGGCCTGATATCACAGGCCGTTTTGCCGCACCCTCTGCGGTGTCGGCACAAGGGAAAACGCCCGGCGCAGGCCGGGCGTTTTCCGTTTCGGCGCAGGCCCTCGGTCAGAACGACAGGCTGAACTGGGCGCTCAGGATGTCCACGCTGTTGTCGTAGGTGCCCGAGAGGGTGTGCCCCTGGCTGTCGACATGCTGGATCGAGGGGTCGCTGATGAAGAGGTGGGAGTAGCCGACATCGATCCGGGTGTCGGGATTGACGGCATAGCCGAAACCGACCGACAGCCACTTGCGGTCGTTGCCGGGAATGCGCGGGGTGCGGTGCGCCGCGTCCGGGATCGGTTCCTCGTCGTAGGCCACGCCGGCGCGCAGCGTCCAGGCATCGTTGTAGTGGTAGTTCAGGCCGAGCGAGTACCGATAGACGTTCTCCCAGTTCTCGTCGGTGCTGGAGAGCGTGGTGCCGGAGTCGTCGACGGCCACCAGCTGTCTGAACCGGCTCCATCGGGTCCAGGTGACGTCGGCAAGTACCTCCAGATCCTCGCTCGCTTCCCAGGCCGCGGACAGCGAGACGGTTTCCGGCAGGGTGACGCCCGCAGACGCCGCCCGGTCCTGGAAGTTGGGCACGGCATTGAAGACCGCGGCATGAAACGGATTGGCAGGCGCCTGGTAGTCGATGCCGCCACGCAGGTTGTGCTTGATCTTGGAACGGTAGGCGAGGCCGACACGCAGGTCGTCGGTCACGTCGAACAGCAGGCCCAGGTTGTAGCCCCAGCTCCAGTCGTCGCCGGTCAGTTCGGCGATGCCGTCGGACTGCTGGGCGGCCGTGATGCCCACACTGTTGCAGGCTGCGGTCAATGTCGGCGTCGAAACGCACACCAGACCGAAGTCGATGGCGTTCGACAGGGTGGCGCGGATGTACTGGGCATCGATGCCGATGCCGACCGACAGGCGATCGGTGGCCTGCCAGGCCAGGGTCGGATTCAGGTTGACGGTGGCCAGGTCGCTGCGGATGGCGTGATAGCGGCCGACCCAGTCGGGGCTGTAGCGGGTCTCCAGTCCGAACGGGGCGCTGATGCCGAAGCCGGCCACGAGGGTGTCGGACAGCGGGATGGAGACATAGAGGTTCGGCACGAAGGCCTCGCCGCCGCCGTCGTCATTCGGGCCGCCGAGTGCCGTGCCGTCGAAGACCGGGTTGCCGGTCGAGCCGTTGTTGCTGAATTTCGCTTCGCTGAAGATGCCGTGGAAGGCCAGCAGCACCTGAGGATCCTCGAGGCGGGTGAGGCCGGCCGGATTGAAGAAGATGGTAGAGGCGTCACCGGCCACGGCAGCCGCGCCCGCGAAGGCGTTGCCCTGGCCGCTCGCGCTCTGTTCGATCAGCGCGAAACCGGCACCGAATGCCGGGGTACAGGCCGCTGCCGCAACCAGGCCGGCCAGCAGGGGAAGTGATGGGAAACCGTCTCCTTTTGTCATTTTTCCGTCCTCGCTGAGTGGTGACGCGCGCCATTGAAGCACAAAACGGCCCGGTTGCCCACCGGGAATCCGGCTTTCCGTGGCGTTCACGCAACAGATTTCTGTGGCACAGGCATTGCATTTCTCCATGGCCGCGTTGACATTTGTTGGTGTGCTTGCCATGCTGTTGCGGTCATCACCAAAGGATGTCGCGCGCAAGCAACTGGAACAACATCCCCTCAAGAATCCCTTCCAGGAGGAACGACTCGATGAAGAGGAATGCAATCAGGGCACTGGCGGTGGCCATGACGGCTGCCCTTGCCGCACCTGCCGCACAGGCGACGAACGGTTACTTCAAGATCGGCTACGGCACCAAGAACCGCGGGCTGGCGGGCGCCGGCGTGGCACTCGGCACCGATGCCCTCGCCCCGGGCGTCAACCCCGCCACCCTGACCCAGGTCGGCAACCGGATCGATTTCGGTATCGAGCTGTTCAATCCGCGCCGTGACGGACGGCTGGATGCCGGTGGACTGGACGTGAGCGCTGCAACAGGTGGCGCCGTACCCAACTTGTTCCCGAATGCGCAGAGGGACAGCGGCGTGGTCAAGAGCGGGGCCACCCTGTTTGCGATTCCCAATGCCGGTTTCTCGTTCAACATGGGCAACATGACCGTCGGCCTCAGCGTTCTTGCCAACGGCGGCATGAACACCCGCTACAATTCCAACATCTTTTCCAGTTCGCTGGGCCGTTCCATCGGATGTACAGACACTCTTGCTCTTTGTGGCGGCGTGACCTCGGGGTTTGCCGGCATGATCGATGCCAATACACCGGGTGGTGTAGGTAATGCGAATGTTGGCGTGCCCGATGCCATTTTGACGGGGCTTTACACCAATCCGAACACGGGCACGCTCGGCGTGAATCTCTCCCAGGTGATCCTGGCGCCCACGGTGGCGATGGAAGTGGCCGACGGCCACAGCATCGGCGTGTCGCTGCTGGTCGCCGCGCAGCGGTTCCGCGCCTACGGGCTGGGCCTGTTCCAGGCATTGTCCACCGACCCGGGCAATGTCACCAACCAGGGTGACGACGAGGCCTATGGCGCCGGCATCCGCATCGGCTGGACGGGCCGGCTCACCGACAGCCTGAGCGTGGGTCTGGTCGCCGCCTCCAAGATCTATATGCAGGAGTTCGACCAGTACAAGGGGCTGTTCGCCAACCAGGGCGACTTCGACGTGCCGGCCAACTTCGCCATCGGGCTGGCCTTGAAGGTTTCTCCGCGCACCACGCTGGCCCTCGACGTGCAGCGTATCCTCTACAGCGGCGTGGATTCCATCCACAACCCCGGACCGACCGCCGACGAGTTCTTCACTGCACTTACCTCTGTATTGACCACGGGCAGCTACAGTGGCCCGGGCGCGCTGGGCAGCGACAACGGCTGGGGCTTCGGCTGGGACGACATCACGGTGGTCAAGCTGGGCATCGAGCACGTCTACAACGACCACTGGACCTTCCGCGGCGGCATCAATGTCGGCGGCAACCCGATCGACAACGACCAGAACCTGTTCAACATCCTGGCACCCGGCGTGGTGCGCAAGCACCTGACGCTCGGCTTCACCTATTCGCCGGATGACTATTCCGAGGTCAGCGTGTCCTACATGCACGCCTTCCGGGAAGACCAGACCTTCACCTATCAGGGCACGGGCAGCAACGCCGCCTTCTCGTTCGATGCCGGCATCGGCATGGACCAGAATGCCCTGGAGGTCAGTTACGGCATGAAGTTCTGATGCCGCTGAGGGTTGCGATCGACCACGGACGTAAATCCGGCCGGAAAGGGGGCATGGCAACATGCCCCCTTTCCATTTAGAGTATTCAAGCGTCGGTACATGCCTGCCGATGCAGGAGAAACGAACCAAAGGAAGGAGGTAATCCATGAAGATCACGAGGCGCTGGCTCGGTGGCCTGCTTGCGGGCCTGTTTGCCATTCTGGCCGTCACGGGGGGAGCGCAGGCGGCGGAGCGCTACAAGCCCTATGTGCTGGCCTGGCGCGGCAACGGCGATGCCGAACTCTTCAGGGAAAAAGTGGACGAGGTGAAACAGAGCCTCGCCGATGCCGGTTTCGAGGTGGTGACGGTGTTCAACCCCTATGCCGGCAGCAAGGTCAAGGTGGACGGCGTGGACGAGGCCCGGATCGTCGTCTTCACGAGCCCGGCCATCAAGAAGGTGGCCGTGATGACCAAATACGGCGCCTTCGCCGTGCCCCAGCGGGCGTCCGTGACCCGGGTCGGCAACGACATCCAGGTGGCCTACTACAACCCGGTCTACATGGCCCATGCCTACCGGCTCAAGAGCGACCTCTCGCGCACGGCCGAGGCCCTGGCCAAGGTGCTCGGCCGGATCGAGGAGTACGGCGCCAAGCGCGGGCTCACCAAGCGCAAGCTGCGCAAGTACCACTACACCTTCGGCATGGAGTACTTCGACGACGTCTACGAGCTGGCCAGCTATCGCAACTACAAGGACGCGGTGGCGCAGGTCGAGAAGCACCTGGCGAACAACGACCTCGGCGTGAGCAAGATCTACCGCATCGACCTGCCCGGCAAGAAGCAGACCCTCTTCGGCGTGCGTCGCAACACGCTGGCCGTCGGCGGTGACAAGTATGCCGACGATGCCTGGATCATGAGCAACGTCGATTTCGAGGAACTCAAGATGACGCCCTATCTGCCCTACGAGATCCTCGTGGACGACAAGGACGTGGTGGCGCTGCACATGCGCTTCAGGATGGCCGTGAGCCGGCCGAGCCTGCGCATGATGGGCAAGAAGAGCTTTATGAATCTGATGCCCTCGCCCAAGGCGATCGAGAAGGTGCTCACCCTGGCCGTGGGGGGCGAACTCGAGGAATGAGGCTTCCTCGAGCGCCATGGCTCACGAAGGCCCTGTCTCCGGACAGGGCCTTCGTGCATTCGGAGTAAAGAAATTTGCCGGGGAGGCCGCTATGGTGCATACCGGCCGGATCGAAGCCGGAACGACACAGGGGGTTTCGCGCATCAGCCGACGAGCCGTGCCGGTGGCCGGTTCGGTGGCGACAAATCCACTACGGGAGAAAAGCGGGGGGTGCGAACCCATGAATGACATGAATGGCTCGGGTCGGCTTCGGGGGCTGCTTTCCTGGGGCGGCCTGCTCGTGGTCTGCGGGGTGCTGGTGGCGGATCACCTCTGGTTCGGGACACTGGCCAGCCTGCCGGGGTCCCTGGTCGCCCTGGTCTCGGCGCTGGCGGCCACCGGCTGGATGGCCTGGTTCCGGCGGGGAGAGATTTCACCGGACGTGCTCTCCGAAGCCGTGCGGCGACTGCGGGAGACGCCGGTTGCATCGTCCGAGGTGCAGAGCCCCGTCGAGCACGTGCTGGCCCCGCTGGCAGAGGCGCTGCGGGCGCGCGAGGCGGCGCTTGCCGCGAGCCGGGCGCGGATGGAGGCGTTCCGGACGGCGCTCGAGGAGGCCCGTGCCGGTCTGCGTGACCTGTCCGATCGGAGCGTCGAGGGGGATGGACGGCGGGCCGCCGTGGAGCGCATCGGACAGGAACTGCGCAGCATCGCGCAGTCTGCCGAAGCCATGCTGGAGGCCGCACGGAACGTGACCGAGGCGGATGCCCAGGCGAACGTGGCCATGACCGAGGCGCTGGGCGCCATGGCCAGCCTCTCCGGCCAGATTGGCGAGGGCGGGGCCGCGGTCGGCAGGCTGAGCGACGAGACGCAGAACATCGGTTCCGTGCTCGACGTGATCCGGAGCATTGCCGAGCAGACCAACCTGCTGGCGCTCAATGCGGCCATCGAGGCCGCCCGTGCCGGGGAACAGGGGCGTGGCTTCGCCGTGGTGGCCGACGAGGTGCGGACGCTGGCCAGCCGAACCCAGGAGTCCACCCAGGAGATCCAGGACATGATCGAGGCGCTTCAGCAGCGGGCGCGCGACGCCGTCGGGGTCATCGAGAAGGGCGGCGAGCAGGCGGCCGTGGTCGAGGAGATGATCGAGAACGCCGTGCTGTCGCTGGCCGAAATCGGGGGACATGCCGAATCGCTGCAGTCGCTCGGCAGCGAGATCGCGGAACTCGCCGGGCGGCACGACGACCTGGTGCGCGAGTTCGGCGAGCAGGAATGCGAAATGTTGAAGTCCGGGCTCGCCGAAATCGATCGGCAGCTGGGTTCGGTCGTTGCCGGGACGGAGGACTGATTCCGGATCGGTTGGGGTTTTCTGTATGTATGCGCAGGCGGGCTTCACGGCAGTTTCTCGGAAACCTGCCTGAAGGGGGGATACATGGGTACGAAAGGCATACTGGGGCGGCTCCTGTGGTCGTTCCTGGCATTGGGCACGGCGATGGGGGCGGTCTTCGCCTGGACGATGCAGGCGGTCTTTCCCTTGCCGGACGCGATGCGCTGGTGGCTGGACCTGGGCAGTCCGGTCGCGGGTCTTCTGGTCGGCGGCATCAGTTACTGGCTCGTGCATTTCATTCTCGTGCGTCCTCTGAAGCGTATCGCGGTGGTGGCCGAGGCGATCGCCGAGCGCGACCTCCGGCACGACTGCCGGCTGCGCAGCGATGACGTGGTGGGCGAGATCGTGGATTCCTTCAACCGCATGGCTGCCAATCTGCGCGAGATCATCGGCCAGGTGGACGACACCTCTGTCGAGCTCGCCGACTCGGCCAGGGACCTTGCCGGCGTGACCGACGAGGTCCGGCACGGCGTCCAGCAGCAGGAGCAGGAAACCCGACAGCTCGTCCAGGCGGTAGGGGAGATGAGCCGCAGCATCCAGGCCGTCTCCGAGAGCGCCGCCGAAGCGGCGAGACATGCCGAGACGGTGCGTCGGGAAGCCGAGGAAGGCGCGGTACTGGCCAGGGAAGGCCGCCGACAGGTCGATGCGCTGCTCGATGAGATGACGCGCGCCGGCGAGGTGATCACGCGGCTGGAGAAGGAGTCGGAAAACATCGGCGCCGTCCTGGACGTGATTCGCGGAATTGCCGAGCAGACCAATCTGCTCGCGCTCAATGCGGCCATCGAGGCCGCCCGCGCGGGGGAACAGGGGCGTGGCTTCGCCGTGGTGGCCGACGAGGTGCGGACGCTGGCCAGTCGCACCCAGCAGTCCACGCAGGACATTCAGTCCATGATCGAACGGCTGCAGGCCGGGGCGGAAGACGCCGTGGCCGTGATGCGCAACTCGCGCGCGCTCGCGGACGAGGGCGCCGACATGATGGCGCGCGCCAGCGGCGCGATGGAAGGCGTCAACGAGGGCATCGCCCATATCGACGAGATGAACTCCATGATCGCCAGCGCGGTGGAGGAACAGAGTGCAGCGGCCCGCGAGATCGAGATCAACGCTCATGGGCTTGCCGAGGCCAGTGGCCAGATGGCGGCCGGCGCGCGCCATACCGCGGAAGTGAGCGAGGCGCTCGCCCGGCTGGCCACTGACCTGCGCGAGAGCATGAAAACCTTCCGCAGGCAGGGGTAGGAAGGGCAAACTTCTTCTTATCCCTGCTTCAAAAAACTCTATAACACCGATATATTGCTCACTCGGTTCGGAGTCGGCCGGGAGAGCCCTCATGATTGAAAGATTCCTGCTGCCCCTGCTCGGGCTGCTGCTGTCCGTCGCCGCCTGGGCGCGCCCCGCGCTCGAGGTCGCCGAGGCCCGTCTGGTGGAGGCCGCGCACGAGATCCGGCTCGACGGCACCATCGAGGCCGTCAACCGGGCCACGGTCCAGGCACAGACCGGCGGCGAGATCGTCGAGATCCTGTTCGACGTGGACGACTATGTCGAACGGGGTGCCGTATTGCTGCGCATGAAGGACACGGAGCAGCGGGCCCGGGTACGCCGGGCCGAGGCGGCGCTCTCGGAAGCCGAGGCCCGCCTGCGGCAGGCGGAATCCGAATACGCGCGCATCCGCGGCATCTTCGAGAAGAAGCTGGTTTCCCGCTCCGCCATGGACAAGGCGACCGCCGAACTGAAGGCGGCGAGGGCGCGCGTGCGGCAGGCGAAGGCCGCCCTGGCCGAGGCCCGTGAGCAGCTCGAGCACACGGTGGTGCGTGCGCCCTACAGCGGCATCGTGGTGGAGCGCCATGTCCAGGTGGGCGAGATCGCCACGCCGGGCAAGCCGCTCATGACAGGGATCTCGCTGGAGACCCTGCGCGCCGTGGTGATGCTGCCCCAGAAGTGGGTGAGCGCCGTGCGCGAGCAGCGCAAGGCCCGGGTCTACTGGGCGGGACGCACGTTCGAGAGCCGCAGGGTGACGGTCTATCCCTATGGCGACGAGCGGGCCCACACCTTCAAGACGCGCGTGCGGCTGGAAGGTGATCTCAAGGGCCTCTATCCCGGCATGCTCGTCAAGGTCGGTTTCCGGACCGGCACGCGCAGGGTGCTAGCAGTGCCCGCCGAGGCGATCATGCATCGCAGCGAGGTGACCGCGGTCTATGTGGTCGACGATGGAGGCGTACATCTGCGGCAGATCCGGGCCGGCCGGCCGGTCGACGGCGGCCTCGTGGAGGTGCTGGCCGGACTCGAGGCCGGCGAGCGCGTGGCGCTCGACCCGATACGCGCCACCTTTGCCCTGAAACAGGGCACCGGAGCACCGGGCGATGAGTGAGCGCCTCGGCATCTCCGGGCGCATCGCCCGGACCTTCGTGCAGTCCCAGATCACGCCGCTGCTGGCGCTGGTCGGCTTCCTGCTGGGACTGTTCGCAATCGCCATCACGCCGCGCGAGGAAGAGCCGCAGATCAACGTCACCTTCGCCAATGTCTTCGTGCCCTTCCCGGGCGCCTCTGCGCGCGAGGTGGAACATCTGGTGGCCACCTCGGCCGAACAGGTGCTGTCCGAGATCGAAGGGGTCAAGCACATCTATTCCATGTCGCGGCCGGGCATGGCCGTGCTGACCGTCGAATACGAGGTGGGCGAGGACCGGACCAGCGCCATCGTGCGGCTCTACAACGCCATCTTCTCCAATCAGGACTGGCTGCCGCGCGAACTCGAGGTGGGCCAGCCGCTGATCCGCCCCATGGGCATCGACGACGTGCCCATCGTGGCCATCACCCTCTGGAGCACGGACGAGCGCAAGGGCGCCTATGAGCTGCAACAGGTCGCCCATGCGCTCGAGGCGGAACTCAAGCGGGTGCCGGGCACCCGCAAGATCTACACCCTGGGGGGCACCGACCGGGTGGTGCACGTGCTGCTCGACCCCCAGAAGGTCTCGGGCTACGGCCTGGCCTTCAACGAACTGGTGGCCGCCCTGCGGCTGGCCAACCGCTCCAGCGACCGGGGGGCGCTGGTGGGCGACGATCGCGAGCTGACGCTGCGAGTGGGCGAGCTGATCCGCACGCCCGAGGAAGTGGCCTCGCTGGTCGTCGGCATGCACGACGGCGCGCCGGTGTATCTGCGCGACGTCGCCGAGATCCGCTACGGGCCGGACCAGCCCGAGCGCTATGTCTGGATCGGGCCCGGTCCGGCACACGAGGACGTGGGGCTGCCGGCCGGCGACATCCGGCCTGCCGTCACCATCGCCGTGGGCAAGAAGCCCGGCACCAATGCCGTGAAGATCGCCGATGCGGTGATCGAACGGCTCGAACAGCTCGATGGCATCTTCATTCCCGAGGACGTCCGCTACACCATCACCCGCAACTACGGCGTGACGGCGAACGACAAGGCGCAGAAGCTGATCGGCAAGCTGATCTTCGCGACCACCTTCGTGGTGCTGCTGGTGCTGTTCACGCTCGGCTGGCGCGAGGCCTTCATCGTGGGCACGGCGGTCATCATCACGCTGGCCATCACCCTGTTCGCCTCCTGGGCCTGGGGCTTCACGCTCAATCGCGTCTCCCTGTTCGCCCTGATCTTCTCCATCGGCATCCTGGTCGACGACGCCATCGTGGTCGTCGAGAACATCCACCGCCACCGCCTGATGGGCGGCTGTTCGCTGCTCGAGGCCATCCCGCGCGCCGTGGACGAGGTGGGCGGGCCGACGATCCTCGCCACCTTCACGGTGATCGCGGCCCTGCTGCCGATGGCCTTCGTGACCGGACTGATGGGCCCCTACATGAGCCCGATCCCGATCAATGCCAGCATCGGCATGCTGATCTCGCTGGCCGTGGCCTTCGTGGTCACGCCCTGGCTCACCTGGCAGGTGTTTCGCCGCCGACATACCGAGGCGGAGGGCGCGGGTCACGAGGAAGGGGTGCCGCCGCGGCTGTATGCCTTCTTTCGCCGGACCCTCGGTCCCTTCCTGAGGGGTACGGAGGGACGCAGGCGGCGGCTCCTGCTGGGCGTGGTCGTCCTCGTGCTGATCCTGGCGTCGCTCGGACTGGCGGTCGGCAAGCTGGTGATCCTCAAGATGCTGCCCTTCGACAACAAGTCCGAGTTCCAGGTGGTGCTGGACATGCCCGAGGGCACCAGCCTCGAGACCACGGCGAAGGTGCTGCGCGAGATGAGCGAGGTGATCGCGCAGGTGCCGGAGGTCACCGACTACGAGGTCTACGCCGGCACCCACTCGCCGGTGAACTTCAATGGTCTGGTGCGGCAGTATTACCTGCGTGCAGGCGCGAATCTGGGCGACATCCAGGTCAACCTGAAGGACAAGCATGCCCGCGAGCGCAAGAGTCACGAGATCGCGGTGGCGGTGCGGCCCAGGCTCGCCGAGATCGCCCGCCGCTACGGCGCCGAGGTCAAGGTGGTGGAGGTGCCGCCGGGGCCGCCCGTGCTCTCGCCCATCGTGGCGGAGGTCTACGGGCCGGACTACGAGGGCCAGATCCGCGTCGCCCGGGCCATCCGCCGCATCTTCGAGCAGACCCCGGACATCGTCGACATCGCCGACAGCGTGGAGGCCGAGGCCGACAAGCTGGTGCTGTCGGTGGATCGCGAGCGGGCCGCCCGCCTGGGCATCGCCCAGGCGGACGTGGTCGACGCCGTCTCGGCACTGGTGGCCGGCCGGGACGTGACCTTCCTGCACGAGGAGACGAACAAGTATGCGGTGCCGGTGCGCATCGAGCTGCCGGTCTCGGAGAAGGCCTCCATCGATCGCGTGCTGGGTCTGAAGCTGCGCGGCCGCACCGGTGCGGAAGTGCCGCTGGCGGATCTCGTCGAAGTGAAACGCAGCCGCCGCGAACATGCCATCTATCACAAGGACATACTGCCCGTGGTGTTCGTGACCGCGGACATGACGGGCGCGATCGACAGCCCGCTCTACGGCATGTTCGCCCTGGTCTCGAAGCTGAAGGATCTGGAGCTGGAGACGGGGCAGAGGCTCGAGCAGTATTTCATCCGTCAGCCCGAGAATCCCTACCGCTACGGGATCAAGTGGGACGGCGAATGGCAGGTCACCTACGAGACCTTCCGCGACATGGGCATCGCCTATGCCGTGGGACTGGTCTTCATCTATCTGCTGGTGGTCGCCCAGTTCCGGTCCTATCTCGTGCCCCTGGTGATCATGATGCCGATTCCGCTGACCATCATCGGCGTGATGCCCGGCCATGCGCTGCTCGGCGCGCCCTTCACCGCCACTTCCATGATCGGCATGATCGCGCTGGCCGGCATCATCGTGCGCAATTCCATCCTGCTGGTGGATTTCGTCAACGACGAGGTCGCGCGCGGCACCCCGTTCGAGGAAGCGGTGCTGCGCTCCGGCGCGGTGCGGGCCAAGCCGATCGTGCTCACGGGGCTGGCCGCCATGCTCGGCGCCCTGTTCATTCTCGACGACCCGATCTTCAGTGGCCTGGCCATCTCGCTCATCTTCGGCATCTTCGTATCCACGGTGCTGACCCTGGCCATCATCCCGATCCTCTACTATGCCGTGCGCTGGCGGAAGATCGGCCGGGAGCAGGCCTGTCCGACAGAGTGAGGGTCGACTACCTCCATCAGTATATTTTATGGGTCTTGACGGGCTTGTTATCATGGCCGAGTCGATACCCCGGGGGTGACCCGCCATGGCCGATCGCAGATTGCAGGTGTTCCATACGGTCGCTCGGCTGCTCAGCTTCACCAAGGCGGCCGAGCATCTTCACATGACCCAGCCGGCCGTGACCTTCCAGGTCCGCCAGCTCGAGGAGCATTTCAATACCCGGCTCTTCGACCGCACGCACAACCGGATCAGCCTCACCGAGGCCGGCCAGAAGGTGTACGAATACGCCGACCGCATCTTCGAGCTGTACGGCGAGATGGAGAATGCGGTGCGCGAGATGACGGGCGACATCAGCGGCGTGGTGAGCATCGGCGCGAGCACGACCATCGCCGAATACATGCTGCCGGCCCTGCTGGGCGATTTCCGCCGCAAGTATCCCGAGGTCAACGTCCAGCTCAAGGTCTCCAACACCGAGGGCATCGTGCACATGGTGGAGAGCAACACCATCGACCTGGGCGTGGTCGAGGCCCCGGTGGTGAACAAGAGCCTCGTGGTCGAGACCTGTCGGATGGACGAACTGGTCGCCATCGTGCCGCCGGGGCATCCGCTGGCCGACCGCGAGACGGTCGGCATCCACGAGCTGCTCGAGCATCCCTACATCTGCCGCGAGGAGGGCTCGGGCACGCGGGAAGTCATCCAGGACTACTTCAAGGCCAACGGGGTGGAACCCGGCGAGGTCTCCATCTGCATGGAGCTCGGCAGCCCGGAGGCGGTCAAGGGCGCGGTGGAGGCCGGCATGGGCGTCTCCATCGTCTCGCGCGCCACCATCCACAAGGAGCTGCAGCTCGGCACCCTGAAGGCGCTGACGCTCGAGCCGCGCCTGGAGCGCCCCTTCTCCTTCGTCCACCAGAAGCAGAAGTTCCGGCACCTCGCCATGGAGGAGCTGCTGGAGTTCGCGAGGAACTACTGCAGGGAACATCCCACGGATGAGTGACGCGCTGGAGTCCCGGCTGATCGCGCTGCTCGGGGCGCTGTCGGAGGCGGATCGGCACGCCCTGGTGCGCTTCGCGGAATTCCTGGCAAGCCGTCCCGGGGCAGCGGAGGCGGAGGAACCGGCACCGAAGCCTGCGGCGCCGGCGCCCGCCAAGCCGGAACCGCCGCGGCAGATTCCACGACCCGAGGGTGAGAGCGTCATCCAGGCCCTGCGTCGCCTCTCCGAGACCTATCCGATGCTGAACCGCCGCGAACTGCTCGGTCCCACCTCCGAGCTGGTCACCCAGCACCTGATGTACGGACGAGACGCCGCAGAGGTGATCGAGGCGCTCGAGCAACTCTATCGGGAACGCTACGAGGCCTATCGGCAGGGATTCTCGGGAGGCGGGTCGTGACCCACATCCTGCGCGACTGGTACCGCCGGCACTTCTCCGACCCCCAGGCGGTGATCCTCGCCCTGCTGCTGGTCACGGGCTTTGCGCTCGTCTACGCCTTCGGCGACATGCTGGCGCCGGTGCTCGCGGCCATCGTGATCGCCTATCTGCTGGAAGGCATCGTCTGCGCCCTCGAGCGGCGCGGTATCCGGCGGCCGCTCGCGGTCGTGCTCGTGTTTCTCGCCTTCGTGCTGGCGTTGCTCTTCATCGCACTCGGCATCGTGCCGCGGCTGTCGATCCAGCTCACGCAGCTCGTCCAGCACCTGCCGGACATGCTGGCCAAGGGCCGGGAGATGCTGCTCGAGATCCCGCAGAAATATCCCGGCTTCGTCACGGATGCCCAGCTCGGCGGTATCGTGGACACCATCCAGTCCGAGCTCGCGCGCCTCGGCCAGCGGGTGCTCTCCTACTCGGTGTCCTCGCTGGTCGGGATCATCACGGTGCTGGTCTATCTCATCCTGGTACCGATCCTGGTGTTCTTCTTTCTCAAGGACAAGGAGACCCTGCTGGCCTGGGTGGCCCACTATCTGCCCGAGGAGCGGGCTCTCACGCGCCAGGTCTGGCAGGAGGTGAACGAGCAGATCGGCAACTACGTGCGGGGCAAGGTGTGGGAGATCATCATCGTCGGGAGTGTCACCTACGTGACCTTCCGTCTCTTCGGACTGCAGTACGCCGTGCTGCTGGCCACCCTGGTGGGCTTTTCGGTGGTGGTGCCCTACATCGGCGCGGCCGTGGTCACGGTGCCCGTGGCGCTGGTCGCCTTCTTCCAGTGGGGGCTGGGCCACGAGTTCGCCTATGTCATGCTGGCCTATCTCGTCATCCAGGCGCTCGACGGCAACGTGCTGGTGCCGTTGCTATTCTCCGAGGTCGTCAACCTGCATCCCGTGGCCATCATCGTCGCCATCCTGGTCTTCGGCGGGCTGTGGGGTTTCTGGGGGGTGTTCTTCGCCATCCCCCTGGCCACGCTGGTGAAGGCCGTGCTGCGCGCCTGGCCGCGCCAGCCGGAACCGGCATCGCCGGCCGGGCAGGGATCGGCCGCAGACTGATTTGCATGCGCCTCGCAGTCTGCATCACTCCGGCTTTTGCCGGCCGGTGTGCCGTGGGATCATGGACGCTCCGAACCGGGGTTCGTGCATGCGGCGCATAGCGGTCATCCTCTTCCTGATGCTGCTGCTCTGGGGAATGACAGCCCGGGCGGGCGGGTTGCGCATCGTCCTCGAGGGCGTGGACGGCGCGCTGCGCGAGAATGTCCTGGCGACCCTCTCGCTGGCCCGGTATGCCGCCGATACCGGGACCCCCGATCCCTTCCGCATCCGGCGCCTGTACCGGCGCGCGGACCGGGAGATTCGCAAGGCCCTCGAGCCCTTCGGTTACTACCGGGTGCGAATCGATTCCGAACTGAAGCAGCGGGAAGACGGCGGCTGGCTGGCGCGGTTTCGCATCGCGCCGGGCGAGCCCGTGCGCCTGGAGTCGGTGACGATCCGGATTCTCGGCGAGGGCCGTTCGGCACCGGCGCTGCGCGAGGCGATTGCCGGCTTTCCGCTCGAGCCCGGGGCGCCGGCCAGGCACGACCGATACGATGCCGGCAAGAAGGCGCTGCTGCAGGCGGCCCGGGAGGCGGGCTACCGGGATGCCCGTTTCACCATTCACCGGCTGGAGATCGACCCCGAGCGCAACATTGCACGCATCCGCCTCGTGCTCGATACCGGACCACGATACCGATTCGGCGAGGTGCGTTTCTCCGGCACCCGGCTCGATCCCTCCCTGCTGGCGGCCATGGTGCCCTTTCGGCCGGGAGAACCCTATTCGCCCGACCGGCTGCTCGCCCTGCAGCGCGCTCTGGAGCGAAGCGGCTATTTCTCCGTGGTCGATGTCGTGCCTGTCGTCTCCGGGGCGCAGGAATACCGCATTCCGGTCGAGGTGCGCCTGGTGCCGGCGAAGCCGAACCGCTACCTGCTGGGACTGGGCTACGGCACGGATACCGGTTACCGGTTCCGGCTGGGCTGGCAGCGACGCTACCTGGGAAGCCGCGGTCATCGCTTCGACCTGGATCTGGGGCTCTCGGGCATCCGCCAGGAGGCCCGTTTCAGCTACCGCATCCCGCTGTCCCGGCCCCTGACCGACGTGCTGCAGATCACGGCGGGCCTCGGCGATCGCAGTACCGGGAGCAACGATGCCGTCGTGCGGGTGCTGGGCGTCCGCCGGCATCAGGTGCGTGGCCGCCGGGAGCGGTCGTTCGGCATCCGGGCCGAGAGCACCACCTTTCGCGTGGGCGCCGACAGCGGCACCAGCCGGCTGCTGGTGCCCGACTTCGAGGTCCGTCGCGTACGCCGAGAGGATGACCGTGCAGGGAGTCGTATCGCGCTCACCCTGGACGGGGCGGCCGAGGCCCTGTTCTCGGATGTCTCCTTTATTCGTCTGCAACTCGAGGGGAAGCGCATCGTTCCGCTCGGCGAGCGTGCCAGGCTGTTGCTGCGGGCGAAAGTCGGCACCCTGGCCGCCTCGGATTTCTCCCGCCTGCCTCCGGCCTACCGGTTCTTCGCCGGTGGCGACCAGAGCGTGCGGGGTTACGCCTTCGAGAGCCTCGGCCCGCGTGACGCCTCGGGTCGGATCGCCGGCGGCCGCCAGCTGGTGGAAGGCAGCATCGAGTTCCAGCGCCGCCTCTGGCGCGAGCTCGGCCTTGCGGTCTTTCTGGACATCGGCAACGCGGTCGACCGGCTCGGTGATCCGCTCCGGCGGGGCGCCGGCATCGGATTGCGCTGGCGCCTGCCCGTCGGCATGGCGGGCATCGATCTGGCCTTCGCGCTCGGCGAGCCGGGCACCCCGTGGCGGATCCACCTGACCCTGGGGCCGGAACTGTGAGGCGCGCCGGACGCTGGCTGGTCGCGATCCCGGCGGCGCTGCTGCTGACCGTGGCGCTGGTGCTGTACACGCCCCTGGGCACGGGGCTGCTGCTCGGGGTCGCCCGCCTGAGCATGCCGGGCGACA
The DNA here is from genome assembly GCA_027030825.1 of Thiohalobacter sp. Classification (GTDB taxonomy): domain Bacteria; phylum Pseudomonadota; class Gammaproteobacteria; order Thiohalobacterales; family Thiohalobacteraceae; genus J048. The sequence goes on along the minus strand of JALVEM010000011.1, from coordinate 1,364 downwards.
TGACGTGGGAGTGGGTCTCGGGCGTGCCGGCCGGCCCCCTGGTCGTGCATGGGCTGCGCCTCGACGACGGGAGGCGTCGCATCGGGATCGACCGGCTGCGTCTCGACTGGCAGCCGCGCGAGCTGCCGGCAGGCGGATTCCGGGTGCATTCGTTGCAGGTGGCGGGCGTTCGGATCCATGAACGGGCGCCGGCACCGCGTACCTCCGTGGTCGTGCCGCAGCCGCCGAGGCTGCCCGTCGCAATCGTGCTCCGCTCGGTGATTCTCGAGGATCTTGTCTGGACGCGTGCGGGCGAAGGCGCCGAATTCCGGCTCGAGCGTGCGGTGCTGGAGGCACGGCTGGTGTGTGGTCGCCTGGAAATCGCGCTGCTCGAAGCCATGCTGCCCGAGGCCCGTCTCCGGCTGGCGGGCGAGATCTCGCAGGGAAATCGGCTCGATGTGCGTCTCGATGTCCGGGGCAGGGAGGCGCGGATGCCCGTCGACAGGCTCGAGGCGATGCTCACGGGGTCGCTGGAGCATGCCCGGCTCCAGGCCCGCCTGCAGGCGCCGGCCTTGCTGGCGGCGCCGGTCCGTGTTTCGGGCCGTGTGGGCTGGCGAGGCAACCGCCTGGAATGGCAAGGACTGGAAGTCGAGGCAGAGCAGGCAGATCTGCGGCTCGTCAGCCACGGTCACTGGGTTCCGGACACCGGGACGGGGAGCCTGGCGATCGAAGGAGACCCGATCGGCTGGCCCCTGGCTCCGGCCGCGCGGCGGATCGGCGGGCAGGGCCGGCTGACGGTCTCCGGCTCGCTGGACGACTGGCGTCTGGAGGCGAGCTTTCGCCTGACCGGACCGGCGGTGCCGGAAGGCGACTGGCGGCTCGCGGCGTGCGGGAACCGCACGGGTCTGCAGCTCGAGCGGTTCAGCGCAGGGATCCTGGGCGGCACCCTGGAGGGTCGGGGTCGGATTGACTGGCGGCCCGGGCTCCACTGGCGGATCGAGGTCTCGGGCGAGAACATCGACCCTTCGGCCTGGTCACGGGCGGCGCGCTGGCCGGGCCGGCTGGCATTCGAAGGGATACTGGACGGGGAGAGGTTGCCCGCAGGCGGCATCGAGGCCGGATTGCGACTCGGACGTCTCGACGGCACCCTGCGGGAACGCCGGCTCCGGGGCCAGGGCGCGATTCGCCTGCATGGACAGCGGCTCGCGGTCGAGGGCCTGAGACTTTCCAGCGGAAACTCGACGCTCCAGGTCGACGGGGACATCGGACCGCAACGCCTCGCGCTCGACTGGCAGGCAGAGATCCCGGCATTGGACGATTTCTTGCCGGATGCGACGGGCCGGCTGGCCGGACATGGGCTGGTGACAGGTTCACCGGAGGCGCCA
>JALVEM010000010.1 GCA_027030825.1 Thiohalobacter sp. | reverse complement strand
GTGAAACTGAGCGCCCACATGGAGATGAACAGCAACGAGGCCATCAAGCAGGCCGTGATGGCCGGCCTGGGGCTGGGCGTGGTCTCGCGTCACACGGTGCGCATGGAACTCGAGAGCGGCAAGCTCGTGGTACTCGATGTGGCCGGCTTTCCCATCCGCCGCAAATGGTTTCTGGTCCACCGCCGCGACCGGCGGCTGTCGCGGGCCGCCGAAGAGTTCAAGCGCTATCTGCTGCAATACGTGTCGGAGGCGGCAGACTCCGCTTCATGAACTCCTGGAAGCCTGCATCTCGTCGATGCCCCGGTTCGCCAGCCGGTCGGCCAGCTCGTTCTCCGGGTGGCCGGTATGCCCCCGCACCCAGTGCCAGTGCACCCTGTGCTTCTGCGCCAGCGCATCCAGCCGTTCCCAGAGATCCCGGTTCCTGACCGGCTTGCGGTCGGCGGTCTTCCAGCCGCGCCGCTTCCACTGCGGCAGCCACTGGGTGATGCCCTGACGCAGGTATTGCGAGTCCGTGGTCAGATGCACCTCGCAGGGCTCCCTGAGCGCTTCCAGCGCCTTGATCGCCGCCGTGAGCTCCATGCGGTTGTTGGTGGTCTCCGGCTCGCCGCCATGCAAGTGTTTCTCATGGCCGTTGTAGCGCAGCACGGCACCCCAGCCGCCCGGGCCGGGATTTCCGCGGCAGGCGCCGTCGGTCCAGATGTGCACCACCTTGCGTTTCGTTGTGCTCACTTGCGGCAGCTCCTTCGTGTCGGCTCGGCCACGCCCGGCAACGGAGACAGAATACTGCGACGCGGCCGCCATCTTGGCCGGATGGGCGTCAGCCCGATGACCCGCTTGCGCGCCAGCAGCAGCCAGACACCGGTCGGCAACGGCCATCCCCGTTCCGCCAACCGCTCCAGGAACAGCGCGCGCGCGGCGATGCGGGTTCTCGAAATCGGCGGGCGATGAAACAGATGCCGGATTTCGAGCACGTCGAAGCCGAGCAGCCTGCACCAGTCGCGCACCCGGCCCACGCTCAGCCAGCGTCCGCACCACGGGGGCTGCCCGCGCCAGGCGCTCGCGAGGCGCCGCAGGCCCCAGAGCCCCCAGGGCTGAAAACCGAGGATGAGCAGATGCCCTTCCGGCACCAGACAGCGATCCGCTTCCCGCAGGATGGCATGGGGGTCGGACGAGAACTCGAGCACGTGCGGCAGCACGATGGCGTCCAGGCAGTCGGTACGGACCGGCAGCCTGCCCGCCTCCCCGAGCAGGCTGGTGACCGCCCCCCGGGTCGAGTCGACATGCCAGGCATTGCGGATGCGAAGCGCATCCTGCGGCAAGTCGGGCCAGGGCGAATCCACCACCGCCAGATGATAGCCGAACAGGGTGGGCAGGATGGCGCGCACCGCCTCGAGCTCCCGGTCCTGCAACGCCTGCCCCAGGGGTTGACGATACCACTGTCGCAGCGCCGGCAACGCCGGGGGCTCGCAGGGCCCGCGAAAGGGATTTCGTGACATGGTGCGCATGATCTTCGGCCGGCTCTTTCGTGACGGAGTTCTCAAGGGTATCGTAACGGCGTCCGCTGTAATCCCTGGGACAGGGAAAAACACCCAAACGGTAACGGCAACGGGATCCACATGACAGCAGCGATCATAACAGAGCCCCGGTCCGGGATTCGGCTGCTGGCCGCGGGCATTCTGCTCTCGGGGCTGACCGCGTGCGTCACCGGCGGCGTACGGCCTGCCTCGGAGGCCCTCGTCACGACTCCCGCCTCGGCACCGGCACCGGTGCCGGTCGTCGCCACGCCACTGCGCCGCGAGGAACCCGCCGTCGGCGCAGTGCCCCTTCCCGGCCCCGACCAGCTCCTCGCCCGTGCACTGGCGGATTTCCCGCCGCTCCCCGAGCTGGATAACGCCGCTGCAGACGCCCAAGCCTCCGTTCCCGGCGACCTGTGGTCCGTGCTGCGGGAAGGGTTCGCGCTGCCCCAGCCCGAGCAACGCCGCATCGCCCAGGAGTTGCGCTGGTTCGCCCGCCACCCCGACTACCTGCGGCGCGTGTTCGATCGCGCGCGCCCCTGGCTGGCCTGGATCCACCAGGAGATACGCCGGCGCGGCATGCCCGCCGAGATCGCCCTGCTCCCCGTGGTGGAAAGCGGCTTCAATCCCTATGCCTATTCGCATGGACGCGCGGCGGGCATCTGGCAATTCATTCCCGGCACCGGCAGGCGTTTCGGCCTGGTGCAGGACTGGTGGTACGACGGCCGGCGGGACGTGATCGACTCGACGCGGGCCGCGCTCGACTATCTGCAGTTCCTCCACGAGGAATTCGACGGCGACTGGCTGCTGGCGCTGGCGGCCTACAATTCCGGCGAGGGCACGGTGCAGAAGGCCGTCCGACGCAACCGGCGAAGCGGCCGGCCCACCGACTTCTGGCATCTGAGACTGCCGCGCGAGACCCGCGGCTATGTGCCCCGCCTGCTGGCGCTGGCGCGGCTGGTGGCCTCGCCGGAGCAATACGGAATCGAGTTGCCGCAGATCCCGCCTGCCCCGGCCTTCGCCATCGTCGACACGGGCGGCCAGATCGACCTGGCGCTGGCTGCCGAACTCGCCGGGATCGATCTGGAAACCCTGCAGCGCTACAACCCCGCCTTCAACCGCTGGGCCACGCGACCGCAGGGACCACACCGACTGGTGCTGCCCGCGAAGGCGGCCGAGCGGTTCCGCACCCGGCTCGCCAAACTCGATCCGGACGAGCGGATCCAGTGGGTGCGCCATCGCGTGCGGCGCGGCGAAACCCTGATCGCCATTGCGAAGCGCCACGAGACCACCGTGGCGCTGCTGCGGGAGGTGAACGGATTGCGCAGCGACCGGATCCGCGCCGGCAGCCACCTGCTGATCCCCAGGGCGCGCCGGGCGCTCACGGCCTATCCCCTCTCCTCCGTGGCGCGCCGTCATGCGCTGATCGACACCAGCCGCAACCGGGGGGCCACCGTGTACCGGGTGCGGACCGGCGACACCCTCTGGGAGATCGCCCGGCGCCACGGCGTCAGCGTGCGCCGGCTGGCGAAATGGAACGGCATGGCACCGGGCGACCCACTGCGCCCCGGCCGCAAACTCGTGATCAGGAATTCCAGTACCCGGCCCTCCGCCTCACCGACCACGCAACGGATCGTCTATACGGTCCGCAAGGGGGACTCGCTGGCGCGCATCTCGCATCGCTTCAAGGTCAGCATCGAGGATCTGCGGCGCTGGAACCGCGACCGGTTGCGGGGACGCTATCTGCAACCCGGCCAGCGCCTCACGCTCTACGTCGACGTAAGACGGCAATCCGGAAGCACCTGAGATGACCGGCGTCGTGGCCCAGATGGGGGCGCTGATCCTCTGCGGGCTGCTGTGGCAATGGCTGCAGCCGCACGGACTGGCGCCGCGGATCACGCGCCAGGTGCTCACCACCACCGTGTATTATCTGTTTCTGCCCGCCCTGGTGCTGAACGTGCTCTGGCGCGCCGATCTCGGCTTCCATTCCGTCGGCATCGGGCTGACGGCCGCCCTCACGGTCGTCGCCGGGATGTCGCTCGGCTGGCTTCTGTGCCGCACCTGCCGGGCTTCGCCACCGGTCACCGGGGCCGTCCTGCTGGCGGCGGCCTTTCCCAACTCGACCTACATGGGCCTGCCGGCGCTCGAGTCCCTGTTCGGCGAACAGGGCACGAGCATCGCCATCCAGTACGACCTGTTCGGCTGCACGCCCCTGGTGTTCACGCTGGGCGTGCTGGTGGCCTGGCACTACGGTGAGGGTCACGAGCGGCCTCACATCCTGCGCGCCCTGCTGACCGTGCCGCCCCTGTGGGCGGGCCTGGCGGCCGTGGCCCTGAACCTGGCCGGCATCCCCCAGGGTGACTGGCTGAACACCTGGCTGGGCATGCTGGGCAGTGCCGTGGTGCCACTCATGCTCTTTTCGCTGGGCCTCAGTCTGCCGACCGAACGCTGGCACCGGACGGCGGTCAGGCCGCTGCTCGGTATTCTGGCGATCCAGTTGTTCCTGGCGCCGGCCATCGCCTGGTGGCTGGCCGGCCGGTTCGGGCTGGAAGGCACGGAACTCGTCGGCACCGTGCTGGAGGCGGCCATGCCGAGCATGGTGCTCGGCATCGTCTTCTGCGACCGCTACGGACTGGATTCGAGCCTCTACGCCGTGGCCGTCACCCTCACCACGGCGCTGAGCTTCTTCACCCTGCCGCTCGTCCATGGCCTGTTGGCGTGAGGCGTCACCGCATCGAAGACGACGGAGATCCGTTCGGCGTCCGCGATCCGGAACGCGGAGGCGATGGCCCCTTTCAGTGACTCTGAGTTCATAACACAGAGGACGCAGAGGCGCGGAGCACGCAGAGAGACACTCTGGTCATTCCGGACGGCACGAAGTGCCGATCCGGAATCCAGGGGAAATGGCAGGCCTCTGTGGCATGGATCGGCGTGGTTTCCGGATTCCGGGTCTCGCTTCGCTCACCCGGAATGACCCACCTCTGCGTCATTCCGGACGGTGCGCAGCACCGATCCGGAATCCAGGGGAAATGGCAGGCCTCTGTGGCATGGATCGGCGTGATTTCTGGATTCCGGCTCGCGCTCACTCCGCTCGCTTGGCCGGAATGACGAAAAAGAAAAAACCGCTCGCCCGGAACGACGAAAAGAAAAGACAACTCACCGGGATAACCATGAGAGACGACGGCCTGCTCGAGAAATGACACTCTCAGCAAACACAGCAATCAATTTTTTTCCGTGTTTTCCGTGTGCTTCCGTGGCTATCCCGGTCATTCCGGACGGTGCGCAGCACCGATCCGGAATCCAGGAGAATATCGGCCACGGCGGCATGGATCAGCATGGTTTCCGGATTCCGGGTCTCGCTTCGCTCGCCCGGAATGACGAAAGAAGAAAACGCTCGCCCGGAATGACAAAAAGAAAAGACAACTTACCGGGATGACCATGAGAGACGACAGCCTGCTCGAGAAATGACACTGTCAGTAAACACAGCAATCAATTTCTTTCCGTGTGCTTCCGTGGCTATCCCGGTCATTCCGGACTCGCCGCAGGCGAGATCCGGAATCCAGTGTAATGAATTTCTCTGCGTTCTCCGCGCCTCTGCGCCCTTTGCGTCATGTATCGCCAGCCCCGAAAACGAACCCCGTGGTTTCCGCAGCCACCTCCTCAATCCGGGTTGGCGGCATACCAGGTGAGTGCGGCCGGTACCGCCGCGCCGCTGTCGATCTTCGCGCCGAGGTCGGTGAGCACGGCATCGAGCGCGCCCAGGCAGAAGAGCACGTTGCGCCGGTTGCAGGCATAGCCCATCAGCCCGATGCGCCAGACCCGCCCGGCGAGGTCGCCGAGCCCCGCGCCGATCTCGAGATCGTATTCCTCCAGCAGGCGGGCGCGCACGGTGGCATCGTCCACACCCTCGGGGATGCTCACGGCATTGAGCTGTGGCAGCCGCTCGTCCTCGGGAACCACGAAGGCGAGTCCCATGGCCTCGAGGCCTGCCCGCAGTGCCTTGTGATGGCGCCAGTGCCGCGCCCAGGCATTCTCGATGCCCTCCTCGAGCAAGATGACCAGCGCCTCGTGCAGGGCGTAGAGGGTATTGATGGGCGCGGTATGGTGATAGGCCCGCTTGCCGTCCCCGCCCCAGTAGCCGAGCACCAGGTTGAGGTCCATGAACCAGCTCTGCACCTTGCGCTTGCGATTGCGCACCTTCTCCAGCGCGCGTTCGCTGAAGGTGACGGGCGACAGTCCCGGGACGCAGGACAGGCACTTCTGGGTGCCGGAATAGACGGCGTCCAGCCCCCATTCGCCCACCCGAAGCTCGGAGCCGCCCAG
>JALVEM010000009.1 GCA_027030825.1 Thiohalobacter sp. | reverse complement strand
CTGGCGCGGAAACGGGCCACCAGCACCTGCAGCCGCGCGCGCCGCGCCTCGCCCTCCTCGCTGCGTATCAATTCCAGCGCCCGCAGCGTGGCATGCGCGAGCGCCGGCGAGGGCGCGGTGCTGTAGATCCAGGGGCGGCCGAAGTGGATGACACCTTCGATCAGGTCGGCGTCGCCGGCCACGAAGGCCCCGGCGGTACCGAAGGCCTTGCCGAAGGTACCCACCAGCGCGTGCACCGTATTTCCCTCCATGCCCCAGTGGGCCAGGGTGCCGTGCCCGCCCGGGCCGACCACGCCCAGGCCGTGGGCGTCGTCCACCAGCAGCCGGCCGCCGTTGGCGGCCACGGCGCGGGCGAGCCCCGGCAGAGGGGCGAGATCCCCGTCCATGCTGAACACCCCGTCGGTGACCACCAGCCGCGGGGGTTCGCCGGCCAGCCGGCGCGCCAGATCCTCCGTATCGGCATGGGCATAGCGCACCACGCGGGCCCGGGCCAGCACGGTGCCGTCGAGCAGGGAGGCATGATTGAGCCGGTCGTGAAGGACCGGCTCGCCGCGTTCGGCGAGCGTGGAGATCACGGCCAGGTTGGCCGCATATCCGGTGGCGAAGAGCAGCGCCCGGGGGCGGCCGGTGAATTCGGCCAGGGCCTCTTCCAGGGCCTGGTGGGCCAGGCCGTGGCCGCTGACCAGATGGGCCGCGCCGCTGCCGGTGCCGAAGCGCTCCGCACCCTCGCACAGGGCCCGGGCCAGCCGCGGATCGCCGGCGAAGCCGAGGTAGTCGTTGCTGCAGAAGGCCAGCAGCCGGCGGCCGTCGACGACCACCTCCGGGCCCTGGGGCGTGGCCAGGGTGCGCAGGCGGCGACGCAGGCCCTGCTGCTTCCGCGCGGCGAGACTGGCGCGCAGGTCGCGCATGGCGTCAGTCGGGCACGAGCCCCAGGCGTTCGAACAGCCGCCGGTCCCGGTCGGCCTCCGGATTCGGCGTGGTCAGCAGGCGCTCGCCATGGAAGATGGAATTGGCGCCGGCCAGGAAGCACAGGGCCTGCAGGCTGTCGTCCATGTCCGTGCGACCGGCGGAGAGACGCACCCGCGAGGCCGGCATGAGCAGGCGGGCGACCGCGATGGTGCGCACGAATTCGAAGGGATCCGGCGGTTCGACATCGGCCAGCGGCGTGCCTTCCACACGCACCAGCAGGTTGATGGGTACGCTCTCCGGATGCTTCGGAAGATTGGCGAGCTGCTGCAGGAGACCGGCGCGGTCGGCGCGCGACTCGCCCATGCCGATGATGCCGCCGGCGCAGACATGCAGCCCGGCCTCGCGCACGTGCTCGAGCGTCTGCAGGCGATCCTCGTAGGTGCGGGTGCTGATGATCTCGCCGTAGAACTCGGGCGAGGTATCGAGGTTGTGGTTGTAGTAGTCGAGCCCGGCCGCTGCGAGCCGCCGGGCCTGCTCGCGCGTCAGCATGCCGAGCGTGAGGCAGGTCTCCAGGCCTTCGGCCTTCACCGCCCGCACCATCTCGATGACCCGCTCGAGGTCGCGATCGCGTGGCTGCCGCCAGGCCGCGCCCATGCAGAAGCGCGTGGCGCCACGCTCGCGGGCGGCTCGCGCCTCGGCCACCACGGCCTCCACCGGCAGCAGCCGCTCGACGTCGAGCTCGGTGTGATGATGGGCGCTCTGCGGACAGTAGGCGCAGTCTTCCGGGCAGGCCCCGGTCTTGATGGAGAGCAGGGTGCTGACCTGGATACGGTTGGGATCGAAATGGGCACGATGCACCTGCTGGGCGCGATACAGCAGGTCCATGAAGGGCAGCTCGAACAGCGCCAGGATCTCCTCCCGCGACCAGTCGTGGCGGAGCGCCGCCCCGGGCGGTTCCATGGCGTCGGCCGACCGCATCAGTCCGCCTCCTCCCCGAGCACCTGGTCTTCCCAGGTGTCGTGGTGGATGCGCCACAGTTCGCGCAGGGTCCAGGGCACCAGGATCAGCGCCATCAGCCCCCAGGCGGCCAGGTAGTAGTCGAGCCGTGCGGGCAGGAACATGCCCACGGCGACGAAGAAACCGGTCACGCCATAGAAGACGTAGGCGGCGCGCTGCGTATAATGGCCCACCTTCGGATTCGGATGGTGCCGGTTCATGGCGTAGACGAACATGGATGCGCCCAGCCAGAAGATCATGAGCGGAAACGGCACCAGGAGGGCCAGCAGGTCCCCGTAGTGGAAGAGCGCTGCGGCGAACCGCGCCTTGCGGCCGGGCAGCACCCGGCGACCCCGGGCTGGGCCCTCGCTTTCGTGGAGTGTCCGGGTCGTCATGACGCGCGACTATCCCGGCGCGCCGATCGGCTGTCAACCTCAGGGACGAGGCGATGGTTTACAAGTGGCTGGTGAATATCCTCGATGCGCTGCTGCCGGCGCGCTGCCCGCTCTGTGGCGAAGCGGTCTCTGGCGGGGGATTCTGCCCGGGCTGTCTCGCCGGTCTCCCCTGGATCGGCCACGCCTGCCGCCGCTGCGGGCTGCCGCTGCCGGCCACGGCGGGCGAACTCTGCGGACGCTGCCTGAATCAGCCCCCGGCCTTCGACCGGACCCTGGCGCCGCTGGCCTGGCGCGCGCCGATCGACCGCCTGGTCCATGCGCTGAAATTCCGCGAAGGGCTGCATCTGGTCGGCCCGCTCGCCGGGCTCTGGCAGCCCGCCGAGCGCCCCGAGGCGCTGATTCCGGTCCCGCTGCATCCGGCGCGCCTGCGCGAGCGCGGTTTCAACCAGGCAGACCTGCTGGCCCGGGCCGCCGGCAGCAGGCTCGGCATTCCCGTCCTCTCGCCCTGCCGCCGCCGGCGCGCCACGCCGCCCCAGCATCGTCTGGACGCCCGGGCCCGGCGACGGAATCTCGCCGGCGCCTTCGCCTGCACGGGGTTGCCTGGGCATCTGCGCCATGTGGCGCTGGTCGACGACGTGATGACCACGGGCAGCACGCTGGAAGCGCTCGCCCGCGCGCTGCGCGCTCGGGACGGGCTGCGCGTGGATGCCTGGGTCCTGGCCCGGGTGGAATGACCGAATGAAAACCGCCACCGGTCAACCGGTGGCGGCAACCGCCCCGTGTCCGTCACCAGAACAGGGCGGCGATGACGACGAGACCCACGGTGAGCGCCTGCAATACCACGCGTGCTTCCATCAGCGGAAAGGCATGGATCTCGTCATAGTGCCCGGCACGGGCCATCGAATAGCCTCCGGCGACGAGCACGCCGAAGGTGGCCAGTACGCCCAGGCCGATGAGCAGATCGATCGGTGACATGATGACGCACCTCCCGGCGGCGAACCGCCTTCCGGTCCTGTGAACGACGCCTCTACCCAAAACCTAGCGCCGGTCACGTCCAAATCAAGGGGGTGCGCATGAAACCTTTCGATGGCCTCCCATCAATCGGTTCTATACTCCTTCAGGATTGCACCAGAGTGTCCACAAAGAGCCCGGCGAATACGGCCGCGCCCACCCAGTGGTTCTCGAGGAAGGCGCGGAAACCCGCTTCGGGCTCGCGATGGCGGATACGGTATTGCTGATGGAAGAACAGTCCGGCCGCCGCCAGCAGGCCGAGCCAGTAGTAGAGGCCGCGTTCGGTCATGTGCCCGGCCAGCGCGAGACCCAGGAGGGTCAGCGCCTGCAGCGCGGCGATCACGGCGCGGTCGGCCTCGCCGAACAGGATGGCGGTGGATTTCACGCCGATGCGCAGATCGTCCTCGCGGTCGGCCATGGCGTATTCGGTGTCATAGGCCACCGTCCAGAGCAGATTGGTCACGAAGAGCAACCAGGCCAGGCGGGGCACCTCGCCGGTCTGGGCCGCGAACGCCATCGGGATCGCCATGCTGAAGGCCGCCCCGAGCACCACCTGCGGCAGGTGGGTGACACGCTTGGTGAAGGGATAGACGGTCGCCAGCACCACGGCGACGATCGAGAGCCTGAGCACCAGGGGATCGAGCAGCAGCACCAGCCCGAAGGCCAGCATGACCAGCAGGCCGAACAGCGCCAGGGCCTCGCCCGGGCTCACCTCCCCGGTCGCGAGCGGACGGTGGCGGGTGCGCGCCACGTGGGGATCGAAACGCCGATCGGCGAAGTCGTTGATCACGCACCCGGCCGAGCGCATGAGCACCACGCCGGCGAGAAAGACGAGCAGAATGCCGGGATCGGGCCAGCCGTCGGCGGCGAACCACAGCGCCCAGAGCGTCGGCCACATCAGCAGCCAGATGCCGATGGGACGGTCCAGGCGCATGAGTCTCGCCCAGGCCGAGAGCCTCGCCCGCCAGTCCACGCGCCTCATCTCGGCCATGCCCGCAGCAGATCGGGAAGGAAGAACTCGGCCACCAGCAGCGGCTGCCCGTGGAGCCAGAACACCGAGCGGCGGCCCCACACGGCATCGATGCCTTCGACCGCCGTCTCGCCGCCCAGGGCCCGACGGAACAGGGGGTCGCCGGGCCTCAGGCATCCCAGCTCGAAGCGACCGCGCCGCAGGCCGGGATGCGCAAACAGGAAGGCGCCGAGCGGACGCTCGCCGAGCGATCCCAGGCGGCGGTTGCGCCCGCGCAGGCTGGCGAGCGGAATGACGGTGCGGGCGAACACCCATGCGTCATGGCCGCAGTAGAGCCGCACTTCGCGAACCAGCGCATGGCAGCCGGACGGGATGCCGAGCAGGCGCGATTCGTCGATGCGGGGGCGTTCCCGCCCCTGATGCAACAGCTCGACCCGAAAGCGGGCGGGGCAGCGCGTCTGCAGCCGGGCCGTGAGCGAGCCCCGGTCCAGCAGCCAGCCCCGGACCCCCGCCGGCAGACGGCGCGGTCGCAGGACGGCTGGCGATTTCCACTTCGATCGGCTGGCGAAATTCATGCTCCGGGAACAGTTGCGGCGGGCTCACGCGCACCTGCGCGCGGCCATCATACCGTTCCCCGTGAGCAGGCCCAAACGCCGACCGGCTGTCGGACCAGCAACCTGTCGGACTCAGGCCGCCTTGGGCAGGGCCAGCGGTGCACGCAACCGCACGATGTGCTCGTGGCCCTCGGAATCCTCGACGAGCACGCTCCTGATCAGCACGCCCTCTTCCTCCACGGCGACCCGCTTCGGATGGCGAACGAGATGATCCACGCCGGCCAGCGCGATCTCGACCAGATCGTCCTTGGGATCGTAGGTGATGCCGAGCAGCTGTACCCACTCGGTCTCGATCTGATCACCCAGATCCAGCCCGGCCACTTCGATCTCGGCCTGCTCGCCCTCGAGCACCTTCGAGACCCGGTCGAAGAAACCTTCCCAGTCTTCCTTCGGAAGCGTCACGGTAGTCATGCGTCTGTCCTCCTGCTGTTGTCCGCGTCGATACGCGGGATATGGCGCCCGCTGTCGCCATATTCAAGCCGGACAACCCGAGTGCCAATGATCGATGTCAAGAAATTCACGCGGACGGGTCGTGGTGGAAGAGCAGAATTCAGAATTCAGAAGCTGGAAGCTGGAAGTTGGAAGCTGGAAGGGGCTGCGGCTGCCGCGGGCGCGGCCGACTCGGCGAAGCCGAGCATCGCAGGGCCGCCGGCGGGGAAGCGAGGGTTGTTCGAGCCGCAGGCGAGTTCCCGAGCGCGCCGGCGGACCGAGACGCGCAGGGCACCCGCAGGGCGAGCCGTTGGAGGTCACGCCCGGGACAGCCGCAACCTCTTTACCTCCCGGCCTTCCGGACAGCGCACAACGGTCTCCTTCGGTCATCCCGGAAGCCCGCGCAGCACCACCTTCGGTCATTCCGGAAAGCGCGTAGCGCTTATCCGGAATCCAGGAAAAACCATCAGCCGCACGGTATCGATCGACGCGGTTCCTGGATTCCGGCTCGCGTTCCC
>JALVEM010000008.1 GCA_027030825.1 Thiohalobacter sp. | reverse complement strand
CAGTCAGCAGGATTCTTCAGGGGCATACGACCGAGATCACGAAGGGCATTCCGGATACACGACTTCGGACATCGCCGCCTTCCTGGATCAATGGCTGTCCATGAATCCTCCCGATGTGGTCCTGCTTCACATCGGCACCAACGAGGATCCGAGCTATCCCTATCCCTCCAGTGACGGGGTGGCCAACCTGTACAGCATCATCGACGGCTTCGATCCGACGATCGCCATCGTGCAGGCGCGCATCATCAACAAGGTGCCGAACGATCCCCTGGTGACGCAGTTCAACGACAACGTGGCTGCGCTCCATGCAGCCAGGATCGCTGCGGGCGGTCGCGGAACACTGGTGGACCAGGAGAGTGCGCTGAACTACGTCGACGACATGGAGAGTGACGGTATCCATCCGAACGCGAACGGTTTCGCCAAGATGGTTCCGGTGTGGTATGACGGCCTGGCCTCCTTCCTGCCGGTCTGCACGGCCGTTCCGCCACAGATCACTTCCACGCCCGTGACCACCGCTACCGTGGGGTCCGGGTACGTCTATCAGGTGCAGGCAACAGGCAACCCGGCGCCGGTGTTCAGTCTGCTGTCGGCACCTGCCGGGATGCAGATCCATCCCGACACGGGCCTGATCAAATGGGTACCGGGTGCTGCCGGGCAGTATGCGATCACCGTGGAGGCAACCAATACCGAAGGTACGGTTACACAGGATTTCACGCTGGTGGTCAATTGACGTGATGAGCAGATCCTAATACGTGGATATGCTTAATAACACTTGAAATCTCATGGTTTTTGCGCTTGACTGAATTCAGGATTCCGATCGGCAGGGAAGCCAAGATTCCGGTGATGCACGAAGAATCCTGGAGGAGGAGACCATGAGCGAAGCCACGCACAAGCTGGGCAGGATCTGCACCAACTGCATTGCCGCGGCCATTGGCCTCGTTGCCCTGATCACCCTCGGTGTGCTGATCTGGGTGGCGATGCTGTAAGCGCTTCCTGCACTGCCTGCAGACACAGGGGCCGTTTCGATCAGTCACACGGTGCCCCGTGTCATGAGTGAAGACGATCCAGATGCAGTTGCAAGGCAACGGCTGAAGGTCATTCAGCTTGCAAGGCAGTTGGGCAACGTTAGCGAAGCCTGTCGGCGCAGTCGAATCTCGCGCACCCGCTTCTACGAGTGGAAGCGACGCTACGAGGCCGACGGGCTGGCTGGTCTGCGTGATCGCAGGAAGCACGATGTTACGATCCGCGGCGTGACTCCGGACCGCATGCACCAAAGGATTTTGCGGGTGTCACTCGCGCATCCATCCTGGGGTTGCGATCGTGTGGCGAGCTTCCTCAATGAAGAAGGATTGTCGCTCTCGGGTGTCACCATTCAGAAGGTTCGCAACCGATACGGGCTGGGCAGGCGGGAGGATCGGCGCCGGACGTTGCAGGAATGCAAACGGCGTTTCCGTTGTCGCCTGACTGGCGAGCAGCTGGATTTCGTCCACGCTCGAGCTGGGCGCAGGCTTCGCGATCGTACAGGCATTGGACTCTTTCGTTTCAGGGGATCGTTCGAGGAAGCGATCGAGGCTTACCGCCATGCATCCGAGAGAATCTTCGGTCCGCATCCTTTGGTTTGTCCATTCTCTTCCATCCTGAAAAAACATGCACTGGCATTGCTGGATGTTGCCCGCCTGTCATCGATGAACGGGAAAGGGGCGCACATGGGTGTCAGGCTGTGACCGTTGCCGGGAGTTTCGGTGAGAGTGCAATTGTCACGGGCAGGGTTAAGAGAAGGCCTGAAACTTGCGCAGCAGCCCGGCATTTGTGGTAATCGGTATCGTGCGATGGATCGGGATGTCCGGGTTGCTTCCGATCTCGAATCAGGGAGAAAGGCGATCTTTCCGTGATCGAAGGAATTGCCTGTCGAGCACAAGGACGCAGTCCATCAATTCAAGAATATCGACAGGAGGAGTCAAGTCATGAGCAAGATGCATGTTGTCCATGGCAGTATCGCCATGATTCTGGGGTGTAGCACTGTGAATGCCGCCATCATTCAGAACGAGGCGAATCCTCTGGGTAGTATCGCCATATTCGCTTATGATCCGGTAGGTCAGAGTTTCATCGCCGAAGACGCAACACTGGGTCAGATCGCATTCAAGTTTCAGCGCTACACGTCCAATCCTGCAGGGGATCGTAATGTGACCATGACCCTTTATCAGGGCAACGGAATCGGAGGAACCGTACTGGCTTCGGTGACCAAGGATATTTCACCTGTTTTCAACACGCTGGGAGAGTATGAGACGGTCTTCATCGATTTCGACTTTGGCGGGACGAACCTGGTCGTGGGAGATACCTACACGGCAGCCGTGACCGCCAGCGACTATCAAATTGCCATACGATACGGTAGTGACAGCTATACCGGCGGCCAGATGTTCTACAATCCCAGCAAGACACTTTCAAATTGCAGCCCGGCTTCTGACTGCGACCTTTTCTTCCGTGTGACACCGGTTCCGATTCCGGCGGCGCTTTGGCTTTTCGGTTCGGGTCTGGTGGGGCTGATCGGCGTGGCGCGCCGCCGGTCGTGATTTCCGGACGGACGACCTTCGTCACGAGGTGAACGCTGTCAGGAGGTTGGCCGGCGCAGCCGGTCGGCCAACCCACTTGCGCGCTGCGTGCGACGTGTGACTCCCTCGTTCCAGCTCGCCGGCGTGGCGAGGATGCGCACCGAGGTACGGGCCCGGGTCAGGGCCGTGTAGATGAGTTCGCGTGTCACGAGCGGATGCGGTTCCGGCGGCAGAACGAGCAGAATGCGGTCGTATTCCGATCCCTGGGACTTGTGCACCGTGATGGCGTAGGCCGGTTCGTGCTCCGGCAGCTCGGGCAACGGCAGCCGGCGCAGGTTGCCGGACTCCGAGAGGAAGCAGGCATGCAACCGGGGCCGCCCGTGGTTCGAGCGTTCGGCCGATTCCCACAGCACCCCCATGTCGCCGTTGTAGACGCCTAGTGCGGCGGCATTGCGCGTCACCAGGATGGGGCGGCCATGGGCATGCCGGTCATCGGCACGGCCCAGGCGTTCCGCCAGTGTCGCATTCAGGATCTCGACACCGGCCGGCCCGCGGCGCAGGGCGCAGAGCACGCGGGCATCTGCCAGTGCCTCCAGTGCTGCCTCGACGTCGGCGTGCCTGGCGCTGTCCAGCGCTTCGAGAAAACCATCGAAGGCATCGGAAGGCAGCTTGTCTCCCCGCCATTCGAGCAGCTCGATTTCCGGGTTCGATCGGGCGATTTCCTGCAGGCAGGCCCATTCCGCATCGCCATGGCGCACGGCGGCGGCCAGTTTCCCGATACCGCGTTCTGACGGGAAACGGTGACTGTGCGTGAGCCGGACCAGGCCGTCGTCCAGGACGTCTCCGTCTTCGAGATGTTCGACCGGCAGGCCCGCCTCTGCAATGGTCTCCCGGGTGGCCCGCGTGAAGGCGGCGTCCCTTGCCGGGGCGACCAGGTCGGCCAGCACACTGCCGGCCTCGACCGAGGCGAGCTGGTCGGGGTCACCGAGCAGGATCAGGCCGGCATGCTTCGGCAAGGCGTCGAGCAGCCGCTGCATGGTTTCCAGGTCGATCATGGAGGCTTCGTCCAGTACCACGAGATCGACGGGCGCAGGACGATGCCGGTGATAGCGGGGCCGCCCCCGGCCCAGGCCGAGGAAGCGGTGCACGGTGCTGACCCGGTCGGGGATTCGTGCGGGATCGAATCCGGGAAGACGCAGGCGTGACCGGCCCTGTTGCAGCGATTCGGTGAGCCGTGCGGCAGCCTTGCCGGTGGGCGCCAGCAGTCGGATGGCCAGTTCGGGCCTTTGCCGCAGGTGCAGGGCCAGGATGCGGAGCACGGTCGTGGTCTTGCCGGTGCCGGGGCCGCCGGTGATGAGCGTACAGGGGCGCAACATGGCCACGACCGCAGCCAGCGCCTGTTGCAGAGAGCCCGGATCCGGTTCCGGAAACAGGCGCTCCATGTCCTCGCGGTCCGGTGCCGGACGGTTCGGCATCCGGCTCCAGGCGAGGATGCGTTCCGCGATTCGGCATTCCGCCCGGTGCAGTCGTCCCAGGTAGAGGCGGCCTTCGTCCAGCACCAGAGGATGCCAGTGGTCAGTGCTGCGCCCCAGCCAACGGGAGTCGAGCGTCTGAATGGCCGCCCAGGCGGACTCGAGCTCGAGGCCGGGCAGGTCTTCCGGCGGCAGCCGGGGATCCAGGCAGACATGACCCTGACTGCGCAAGTGGCTGGTGACTGCGCCGAGCAGCCCGAGGGTCTCGTTTCCGCTGCGTTCTGCCAGAAACGATCCGAAGCGTGCGTCCAGGGCCGAGATCCGGCCTTCCTCGCGCCAGCGTATCAGTTGTTGCATGAAGCTGCCTTTCCCCATGCCGTGCCCCCGTTCAGGCCGTCGGGCAGATGATACTCCACCGCTACATGCCCCCTTCCAGCAGGGCATCGAAGCCCTCGATGAGCGCACGGGGCGGCCGTGCGTCGAAAATGCCCTGGCCGGGATGATCGGGATGCATCCCGCGCAGGAAGAGGTAACGCACGCCACCGAAGTGGGCATCGTAGTCATAGTCCGGCAGACGCAGTCTCAGGTGCCGGTGCAGGGCAGTGGCGTAGAGCAGGTACTGCAGGTCGTAGCGGCGCTCCAGCATGGCCTGGCGCAGCCGCGCCGGTCCGTAATCCGGCAGCAGGTTGCTCTTGAAGTCGGCGATGTAGTAGCGCCCCTCGCGGCGGTAGATCAGGTCCACGGCGCCGGTGAGCAGGCCCGCCAGCCGGCCGCCGGGCACCCATTGCTCCAGCGGTTCCATCCCGTGCTCGCGCAGCAGGGCGTTGAGTTCCGCCTCGCGGGCGCCGCGCACGCGGAAATGGAACAGGGCCTCGTGCAGGCGGTCGATGAAGGCGATGTCCGCGAGCCGGCCGCCTTCGGGCAGCTGCGCGGCGAGCACCCCGTCCATCCATTCGACCAGCCGCGGCCACCAGCCCTCGGGGGCCGGCAGGCCGTAGCGCAGCCGGAGCTGATCGATGTGGGCGCGGCGTGTCTGCCAGTCGGGCCGGGTGTAGTCGGTTTCCTCCAGCAGCCGGTGCAGGAAGTTGCCGGTGGCCGCGCCGGGCGGGAAGTATTCGCGGCCGACGCCACTCCAGGCGACCAGACGTTCGTCCTCGTCGGCATCGTAGTCGGCCGCACGGTGCTCGCCGCGCAGGATGCCGGAATAGCTGGTGATGCGCCAGGGATCGTCGACGCGCGGCGGCAGGGGAGCGAGCTGCAGGGGTTCGGTTTCCGGCGGTTCGACGGCGCGTGCCGCGGGCTCGGGCGGATGCTCTGCGATGCAGACGTTCTCGTCCGCCAGGCGTTTCAGCCGCAACTGCCAGTCGCTCAGCGTGGCTTCCCGATCGTTTTTGCCGAAACTGCCGGTTTCGAACAGTTCGCCGTCGCTGGCCACGGCCTCGTGGCGTTCCGGATACAGGATCCAGTCGAAGGCGCTGCGGCCGGCGGCCTGTCCCACGGCGCCGGCCCAGGCGAACAGCTTGGTCCTGGCGCGCGTGAGTGCGACATACAGCAGGCGCAGGTCTTCCGACAGGCGTTCCCGGTCGGCCAGCGCCAGGGCCTGGTCGTCCTTGTCGAAGGCGATGCGCCAGCGCTCGCCGTCATGGAACAGATGCGGCAGGCGCTTTCCGTTCACCGGGGTGGCGCTCCACAGGAAGGGCAGGTAGACGATCGGGAACTCCAGCCCCTTGGCCTTGTGGATGGTGAGGATGCGCACGGCATCCTGGTCGTCTTCCAGGCGCAGGATGTTTTCTTCGCCTTCGGTGGGGGCTTCCACCTGGTTGCGAAACCAGCGCGCCAGCGCGGCCGGTTCCGGATGCCGGACGGCTTCGGACTGCAGCAGTTCGGCCAGA
>JALVEM010000007.1 GCA_027030825.1 Thiohalobacter sp. | reverse complement strand
GCTCGCGCCGTGCGCACATAGTCTTCCCCGAGCACGTCCAGCAGGCTGGAGCGCACCATGCGGGAGAGAATCGCGGCCAGCGACGCGCCCAGCGTCAGTGCAGGCAGCACCACGGAACCGGGTGCCTCGCGGCCGCTGACCGGAAACCAGCCCAGCCACAGCGAGAACACCAGAATCAGCAGCGGGCCCAGCCAGAAATTCGGGATCGAGACGCCGAGCAGAGAGAAGGTCATGGCGGTACGATCCCACAGGCTGCGGTGACGGGCGGCGGCCAGCATCCCCAGCGGCAGGGCGATGACCAGGGTCAGGGCGAGCGCGGCAGCGGCCAGTTCGAGCGTGGCCGGCAACCGCTCGCGGATGAGCGCACCCACCTCGCGCTTCTCGTGCAGGGAGGTGCCCAGCCGCAGGCTGGCCAGATCCTTCAGATAGCGGAAATACTGCTCGAGCAGCGGGCGGTCGAGCCCGAGTTCGTGCCGCAGCGCCTCGCGATCCGAAGGCGTGGCGGACTCGCCCAGCATCACGTCGACCGGGTCGCCCGGAATCCAGTGAATGAGGAAGAACACCAGGGTCACCACTCCGAGCAGCGTGACCAGGATGCCGGAAAGCCGGGCGACACTCATCTGGAATGATTCCACATCGCTTTGATTTTCATGCAGTCACGGTAGTATAACAGGCTGGTCATGTCAGCCGTCCGGCTCAAGTCCGGCACCGGATGGTCGCTACACGGACATGGGCCTTTTTCACGCTGACGCTGCAGGGGTTGGAAGATGAGAAAGAGAATCACCATACGCCCCAATGTGGGCGGCATCGATCGCATGCTCCGCTTCCTGATCGGCATCCTGCTCTTCTATGCCGGATTCCTCGACGATCGCTACCTCTTCGATGCCTTCAGTGCCCGCCTGCTGGGCGTCATGGGCACCATCCTGCTCCTGACCGCGATCTTCCGCTACTGCCCCGCCTACAGCCTCGCCCGGATCGATACCACCCAGCGCAGGGACCGTGGAGAAGGCTGAGATGTCGCTGCGCATGCGCGTACTGACCGCCCTCCTCGGGGTCACCCTGCTGGCACTGCTCACCTACGCCCTGCTGGCCTTCTGGATGATTCGCGACGGCCAGCAGGCGCAGGTGTTCACGGTGCTGGCGGAACTGGCCAGACACACCGACGGCGAGAACGACATGCCGCTGCCGGATGCCGTCGTTCGCATCGACCGCAGGACGCACCGCCTCGACCTCGTCCGTCCGGAAAACAGCCGCATCCGTGACGACAGCCGCCTTCGCCGACTGGTGCAGTCCCTGCCCACGGATGCCGACCGGGGCATCGTGCAGGATGCAGGGCATCGATACTTCTGGGTTCGCCTGCGCCGTACCGACGACGATCTGGTGCTTCTGCTGCGCGCCGACGGACTGGACAACCAGACACTGCAACGCACCCTCAGGACACGACTGATCGTCTCCGGTCTTGCAGTGCTCTGGGTCGCGGTGTGGATCGCCCTGATACTGAGCGGAACCATCGTGCGCCGGCTGGAGCGGCAACAGGACATCCTGCGTCACCAGGCCCTGCACGATCAGCTCACCGGCCTGCCGAACCGCGCACTGCTCACCGACCGGCTCGAAACCGCCCTGCACCAGGCCGAACGCAACGGGAAGCCGCTGGCGCTGTTCGTCATCGACCTCGACCGTTTCAAGGAGATCAACGACACCCTGGGACACCACTTCGGGGACGCCCTTCTCAAGGAAGTGGGTCAACGCCTGCGCGGCGTGCTGCGCGAGACGGACACGGTGGCCCGCCTCGGCGGCGACGAATTCGCCATCGTCCTGCCCGAGGCCGGACCGGAAGCGGCACTCTTCTGTGCCCGACGCATACTCGAGGCCTGTTCGGACCCCATCCAGGTGGACAATCTGCTGCTGAAGGCGCAACCGAGCATCGGGATCGCCTTCCATCCCGAGCACGGGCGCAACAGCGACGCCCTGCTGCGCCATGCGGACGTGGCCATGTACCACGCCAAGCGCAAGGGCAGCGGCTTCGCCATCTACGAGCAGCACGCCGACCCGCACAATCTCCGCCGGCTCACCATGCTCAACGATCTGGAGTCGGCCGCCAGCCGCAACCAGCTCAGGCTGATGTTCCAGCCCCAGCTCGACCTCCGCGACAGCCGGATCGTCGGTGCCGAGGCACTGGTCCGCTGGCAGCACCCGGAACTCGGTCTGTTGTCACCGGCAGACTTCATCGAGCTCGCGGAACAGCACGGGCTGATCGGGGGCATCACGAACTGGGTGCTGGCCGAGGCGGTACGCCAGGCGGCGGAGTGGCGCGACAGGGGACTGGATCTGTGCATCACGGTCAATCTGTCCGCGCACGACCTTCAGGACAGTGCACTGCCCGACCGCCTGCAGAAGCTGCTCGAGGAACATCGGCTGCCGCCGGATAGGATAGAGATCGAGATCACGGAGAGTGCGGTGATGCGTGATTTCGATCGCGGTCTCCGGATCTGCCATCGCCTGGCCGAACAGGGCATTCGCATCGCCATCGACGACTTCGGGGCCGGCATGTCGTCCCTGCGCTATCTGCGACAGCTCCCGGCGGAGATCCTCAAGATCGACCGCAGCTTCGTGATCGACATGGCCGAGGACGAGAACAACGCCAT
Organism: Thiohalobacter sp.; assembly: GCA_027030825.1. Taxonomy (GTDB): domain Bacteria; phylum Pseudomonadota; class Gammaproteobacteria; order Thiohalobacterales; family Thiohalobacteraceae; genus J048. Next base: position 3,271 of record JALVEM010000007.1, on the reverse strand, counting down.
CATCGTCCGTTCCATCGTGGATCTCTCGCACAACATCGGCCGGCGGGTGGTGGCGGAAGGCGTACAGGACCCCGATGCCCTGCTCGTGCTGCAGGTGCTCGGCTGCGATCTGGCCCAGGGCTATTTCATCAGCCCGCCCTGCGACGCTGCGGAGTTGCTGGACTGGCTGCGCCGATACGAGCAGCAACTCCGCAGGCAACGTGCCTGAGGCCGCGATCCAGACAGGCTGTTGAAAAACGTCGCGAGAAGCCCGGATGCAAGGCGCACGCAGCGCAGCGACCGAGACATATCGAGTAGATAGGCGAGGGAGCGAGCAGCGCGCAACACCGCAGACGGGTTTCGCAGCAGTTTTTTCAGCAGCCTGTCAGGAAATCTCGGCCAGCATCTCCTCGATCCCGGCCTCCCGGATGAGCACCCGCGTGCCCGGGTCGACGCGCTCGAACAGCCAGGCGATGTCGGCATTGCGCATGCGGATGCAGCCGTGGGAGCGCGGCTCGCCCACCGGCTCCTGGTCGGGGCAGCCGTGAATGTAGATGTAGCGCCGGAAGGTATCGACCTCGCCGAGCCGGTTGACGCCCGGCTCCAGTCCGCTGAGCCAGAGGATCCGGGTAAGGATCCAGTCGCGTTCCGGATGGCGTGCGAAGAGCTCCGGCGTCAGGATCTCGCCCGTGGGCCGCCTGCCCCGGAAGACCGTCCCCACAGGCATGCCTGCGCCGATGCGGGCGCGCACGCAGTGCCAGCCCCTCGGGGTGCATCCGCTGCCCCGCCGCTCGCCCGGACCGTTGGCCGCCGTCGAGACGGGGAACAGGGCCGCTGTCCCGCCGGCTTCCACCAGCGCGAGACGCTGGTCCGCGATCGACACGAGCAGCAGGGGTCGGTCGCTGGTCATCTGCGATGCACCTCCGCGAGCGCGTCGTAATTGCCGTCGGCGCCGAGACGGTAGCCTGCCACGTCGTCACGCACCACGGCCACCTGATCCTCGTACCAGAGCGGCACATAGGGAAGATCCTCGAGCAGGATCTCCTGGATTCGGCGATAGAGCCGTTGTCGCGTGGCGAAGTCCTCGGCCACGGCCGCCGCCTCGATCAGGCGGTCCACCTCGGGATTGCGATACCGGCCCCGGTTGGCGCCGGCCGGTGGGATCGAGCGGCTGTGGAAGACGTAGCGGAAGATGTCGGGACTCTTGATGCCCACCCAGGCGAGCGTGTACATCTGGAACCTTCCTGCCTTGATGTCGCCATAGAAGGTGCCCCAGTCGTAGCTGCGAATGGCCACGTCGAACCCCACCCGGTTCAGGAAATCCCGCAGCACCGTGGCGATGCGAATGCGTTGCGCATTGTTCGAGGTCTTGTAGACGAGCGGCAGCGGATGCGCCGGTGAATGGCCCAGTTCCGCAAGCAACCGTTTCGCACCCTCGGGATCGTAGTCGATGCCGTGCAGGTCCGGGTGCCCGGCCCAGTGTTCCGGAGGCAGCATTCCGCCCGCGAGGCGCGCACGTCCTGCCAGCAGATGACGAACGATCGCCGCCCGGTCGATGGCCTTGGCCACGGCCAGGCGCACACGACGATCAGAGGTCACCGGATCCTCGAGGCTGAAGCCGATATAGGCGAAGTTGCTGCCCGGATGATGCAGAATTCGCACCCCCTTGCGGTGCGCCAGCCAGGCCAGCAGTTCGGCGGGGAGATCGTTCTGCACCAGATCCAGCTCGCCACGCAACAGCTTGAGCACACGTACCGTGGCATCCTTCACGGCGAGGATCTCCACACGCTGTCCGTCCCGCCGGCGCTCGAGCACGACCCGTCCGGCATCCGGGCGCGCGAGGAGACGGAAGGGGCCGGTGCCTTCGGGGCGGCGGTTGAAATCCCGGCCCTCGGCCAGGCCGCGGGCCGGCAGGATCCCCAGGGTGAGATAACCGGGAAAGAGCGGATCGGGTCGATCCAGCAGGAAATCCAGCGTCCGTTCGTCGAGCACGCGGATCTCGCGAATCAGCTTCAGACTGCCGCGATGGGGCGAGGCCGTGGCCGGGTCCAGCACGCTCATGTAGGTGGCGCGTACGTCCTCGGCATCCAGCAGGTGCCCGTCGTCGTATCGCGGTCGAGGCTCGATCAGCCGGAAGCGGTAATGCGTGGGCGCCAGGCGCTCCCAGCGCGCCAGCGCCGGCACCGGCTGCTGCCGGTCGTCGAAGTCGGCCAGACGCTGATACAGCAGCCGGTTGACGCGGGAGGAGACGGCATCGGTGGCGAAACGCGGATCCAGCGTGGTCACGCCATTGGCCAGTCCCAGCCGCAGGCTGTCGTGTTCCGGCCGGCTGCAGGCGGCCAGAAAGAGAACGAGACAGCTCAGGACGAGTGCCCGCAGAAAAGGGCTTCTCACCATCGGGAGAACGGATGCTCCACCAGTGAAGTGTTGTAATAGCGGGGATCGTGGGAGACCTCCTCGCCGATCCACTCGGGGCGTTCGAAGGGCTCGTCCTCGTGCGCCAGTTCGATCTCGGCCACGATCAGGCCCGCGTTCTCGCCTTCGAAGACGTCGACCTCCCAGACATGGTTGCCCACGGGCACCTCGTGGCGGATCTTCTCGATGAGCGCTCCCATGGCGAGCGCATCGAGCATCTCGCGGGCCTCGTTCACGGGAACGGGGTACTGGAATTCCAGGCGGGAGACGCCGATTTCCGCCCGCTTGATGTTCAGCCAGGCCTGCTCCCCGGAGATGCGCACGCGAACCGAACTGCGCGTACAGTCGGGAAATCCCATGCGGGTCAGGTAGCCCTGCACGATGGGCAGGCTGCGCACGACACGGCGACGCCAGCCGTCACCGCGAACGAGAAACTTGCGTTCGATCTCCCTCGGCATCGCCTTCTCCGTCCGGAACGGGTGCCAAGCTGCCGGTGGGCCGTGCGTCCAGCCAGGCACGAACCCTCAACTGACGAAAGGCATCCTCGCGCATCATATCACGGGCCAGGAACCAGCGATGCGTTCGTCCGGCGGCATCCGTGAGCGTGAGCTGCAGACAGCCGGGGAAACGCACGGGCCGCGCCGCGAGACGGCCCTCGCAGGCGCCTGTCCGGCTCGCCAGGCGCCAGCGTCCGGCGCCGTCGTGGGACAGCACCGCCCCCTGCCATGGCCGGGTTGCCCGTCGATACTCGCGCCACCCGACGACCGCCGCCAGCACCGACGTCAGGCCGCGCAGCCACCACGGCAGGTCGCTGCGCATCACCGCCAGCAGGGCGAGGAACGTCATCAGCACCACGAACCCGGTCAAGAGGCGGGAT
>JALVEM010000006.1 GCA_027030825.1 Thiohalobacter sp. | reverse complement strand
CGATCCGGAATCCAGGAATAAAATGAACCACGGTGGCAAAGGCAGGCGTGCTTTCTGGATTCCGGGTCTCGCTTCGCTCGCCCGGAATGACGAAGCTAGAAAAGCTCGCCCGGAATGACGAAGAGAGAAAAGCTCGCCCAAAATGACGGAATGCAATCCCCTTCACTCCTCACGCCTCACTCAAATTTCCACGTTTTCCGTGCGCTTCCGCGATCATTACGCCCCGTCTCGTATGGCCCTGCAGTACAGGGAATGAAACTCTCTGTGCTCTCTGCGCCTCTGCGTCCTTTGCGTTTGGTATCGGACTCGCCCAGACAATGCCTCGCGCACCTCTGCGTCCTTTGCGTCATGGATCAGAGGTTCCGGAACATGCACGCCAAGGGCCGCCGATCGGGCGGCGTCAGCGCTGTTCGATAGGCACGTAGTCGCGCTCGGCCTCGCCGGTGTAGACCTGGGTCGGACGGAAGATGCGGTTGTCCTTGAGCTGCTCGCGCCAGTGGGCCAGCCAGCCGGCGCAGCGGGCGACGGCGAAGATGGAGGTGAACTGGTCTTCCGGGATGCCCATCTGCAGATAGAGCAGGCCGGAATAGAAATCCACGTTCGGATAGACTCCCTTCGGGCCGAGACGTGATTCGGCCGCCTTCTCCAGCGCCACGGCGATCTCGAACAATGGCGTGACCTCGCCGCCGCGCTCCTTCATGAGTTCCATCATCATGTCCTGCAGGATGATGGCGCGCGGATCCTTGACCTTGTATTCGCGGTGACCGAAGCCCCAGATCTTGCGCTTGTGCTTGAGCTGCTCCTCCAGCCAGGCCTCGGCCCGCTCCGGCGAGCCGATCTCGCGCAGCATCTGCACCACCTTCTGGTTCGCCCCGCCGTGCAGGGGGCCGGCCAGGGTGCCGATCGCCGCCGCGATGACGAGGAAGGGGCTGGTCAGGGTGGAGCCGGCCACGAGGGCGGCGAAGGTCGAGGCGTTGATGGTGTGCTCGGCGTGCAGGATCAGGCAGGCATCCAGAATGCGCGCATAGAGGGGATCCGGTTCCTCGCCATTGAACATGTAGAGCAGGTTCTCGGCATAGCTGAGATCGCGGCGCGGCTCGATGGGGTCATAGCCGTTGCGGATGTGTTCCCACATGGCCACCAGCGTGGCCATGCGGGCGAGGATCTTGACCGACATGTTGTGGACGTAATCGAGATCCTCGCAGACGTCGCTGCCGGTCAGGCACTCGTCGCCCGGATAGAACATCGAGAGCGCGGCGATCGAGGCCTGCAGCATCTCCATGGGGTGGCCGGTGGCCGGAAGGTACTTCATGATCTCGCGCAGGTTGTACTTGACGCGCCGGTTGTCGCGCAGCTGGCGATCGAACTCCTCGAGTTCCTCGCGGCTGGGGAGCCTGCCGTCGAGCAGCAGCATCGCCGTTTCCTCGAAGGTGCTGTAGCGGGCCAGATCGGCGATGCGATAGCCGCGATAGGTGAGAATCCCGCGCTTGCCGTCGAGATCCGAGATGTTGGACTTGGTGGCCGGAACGCCCTCGAGCCCGGGCAGGTATTCGCTCATGCAGAAACTCCTGATTCGTGCCGGGATCGATTGCCGACCCCATGAACGACGAAAGGACGCGGATGCGTCCTTTCGGGACTCGCGAGGGAGCCGGTCAGGTCGGAGAGAAGGAAGATCCGCAGCCGCAGGTGGTGACCGCGTTCGGATTGCGGATCACGAACTGCGCCCCTTCGATGTCTTCCTTGTAGTCGATCTCCGCCCCGGTCAGGTACTGGAAGCTCATGGGATCGATCAGCAGGGTGACGCCGCACTTCTCGATGACGGTATCGCCCTCCTGGATGTCCTCGTCGAACGTGAAGCCGTACTGGAAACCGGAACAGCCGCCGCCCGTGATGAACACGCGCAGCTTGAGATCCGGATTGTCTTCCTGTTCGATCAGCTCCTTGACCTTCAGCGCCGCTGCCTCGGTGAAATTCAGAGGCGCCTCTTCCTGGGTACTCACCGCTGCATCGCTCATGATGGGTCTCCGATCCAAAAATCCTGTAGACGATGGTCGGGATTATCGATTCGCCCGCCGGGCAAGTCAACATCATGACGCATGCGGGATCCCGGGAAACGCAGGATCGGCGTCAGGAAGCCGACGCCCCGCCGTCACCGGCCTCGTCCTTCAGGGGCACGACCCGGCCGCCTGCGGCCTCCTCGGCCATGTGCACCAGACGACCGTTGACCTCCGCCCCCATGGCCATCTCGATCAGCCGGTAATGCACGTCACCCTCCACCCGCGCGCGCGAGGCCAGCTCCACCTGGTCGGCGGCGTGCACGTCGCCCACCACCCGGCCGTTCAGGATCACGCGCGGCACGTGCACCTCGCCCTCGATGCAGCCCTTCTCGCTCAGGATGAGCACGGCGTCGGCACCCTCCTCGGCCAGCACATTGCCCCGGATGGTCCCGTCGACGTGCAGACCGCCCTGGAAGCGGACGTCACCCTCGATCACCGTCTCCGCGCCGATCAGCGTGGTCACCGCGGCCCCATGGCCGGATTTTCGTTTCCACATCGCTGCCTTCCTCCCTGTCACTGGCCGGTTCCGGCCAGGCGTATTCCCATTCCCGTGCCTTCCCCTTGCGGGGGCGGGCATGAAACCGGATGCGGGTCGGCCGGAAGCCCTCCGGCAGGCGCCAGACATCCTCGATGGCCTGAAAATACTTCAGGCGGAAGGGATAATCCTTGCGCCCCTTCACGGAAACCCGCGCCAGCGGCACCGTCTCCTCGCCTTTCTCGCCCCGGCCCACGAAGGTGACCCGGAGCCGGCCTTCGATGCGCCGGTCGTTGCGGCCGGCCTGCACCAGCAGCAGCTGGAAGCGGTAACTGCCGTCGGCCCGCGCGCGCAGCGTGAATTCGCGGATCTCCAGGCCCTGCGAGGACTTCTCCGGCGCCATCACGCTGCGATAGAAATGCAGTTCGCGGCGCAGTTCCTGATTGGTGGCCTCGAGTTCGGCCTGGCGCGCCCGCGCGTTGTTGACCGCCACCCGGTCGATCTCGCTGGCGCGCCGCAGACGCACCGCCTCCTCTTCGAGTGCCCGGATCCGGGATTCCAGGGTCGCCACCCTTGCCTGCAGACGCTCGCGTTCGGCCTGCAGCGCCAGCCGGGACTCCCGGCCCTGGCTGATGCCGGCCTCGTAGAGCAGCCAGCCGCCGAGCACGAAGAGCAGTACCGTCACCACCGCGACGGTACGCAACATCCATGCCCGATAGACGAGAAACTCCCCCTGCGCCATCCTCAGGGCACCAGGGGCGGCAGATCCAGCCCGGTGGTCTCCGGCAGCCCGAACATGAGGTTCATGTTCTGGACCGCCTGGCCGGCCGCCCCCTTGACCAGGTTGTCGATGACCGAGAGCACGACGACCGTCTCCCTGCCCTGCGGGACATGGACGGCCAGACGGCAGGCATTGGCGCCCCGCACGCTGCGGGTCTCGGGATGGCTCTCCGCCGGCAGGACGTCCACGAAGGGGGCGTCCCGGTAGCGCGCCTCGAAGCGGGCGGTGAGCGCCGCGGCATCGGCCGGCGCGCGCAGTCTGGCATAGAGTGTGGCGTGGATGCCCCGGATCATGGGCGCGAGATGCGGCACGAAGGTGAGCGAGACGGGACGGCCCGTGGCCTGTTCCAGTCCCTGGCGGATCTCCGGCAGATGCCGGTGCCCGGGCACCGCATAGGCCTTGAAGTTCTCGGCCGCCTCGGCCTCGAGGATGGCGATGCTCGCCTTGCGCCCGGCGCCGCTGACCCCTGACTTGCAGTCCGCGATCAGGCCGTCCGGCTCGACGAGATCCGCCTCCAGCAGCGGCAGCAGGCCGAGCTGGACCGCGGTGGGATAACAGCCCGGATTGGCCACGACCCGGGCCTGACGAATGGCCTCCCGGTTCACCTCCGGCAGCCCGTAGACCGCCTCCTCGAGCAGGGCCGGACAGGCGTGCGGCATGCCGTACCACTGCTCCCACTCCGCCGGATCCCGCAGCCGGAAATCGGCGGCGAGGTCGATGATGCGCGCCCCCTTCTCGAGCAGCGTCTCGGCCATGGTCATGGCCGTGCCGTTGGGCGTGGCGAAGAACACCAGGTCGCAGGCGCCCAGCCGGTCGGGATCGGGGGCCGAGAAGGCGAGATCGCAATGCCCCCGCAGCCCGGGAAACAGATCGTCCACCCGGCGTCCGGCCTCGGAGCGGGAAGTGATGACCTCCAGCCCGACCTGCGGATGTACGGCCAGCAGGCGCAGCAGTTCCACGCCCGTGTATCCGGTCCCGCCGACGATGCCCACCGAGATCATGTCGTCCTCCTGCCGTGATCCCGCCCCACATCTTACAGGCTGTTGAAAAACGTCGCGAGAAGCCCGGCTGCAAGGCGTACGCATTGCAGCGAGCGATCATGCTGCCTCGCTCCGCATGGCAACGCCCCGGGCCTCGTGCAAGAATGGAGGCTCATGCCGGAGCGCGACGCGACATGTTCGAGCGATTCAGAGACAGCGGCATCGACCTGACATCGGCCGAGGCCTGGAAGGCGCGCATCGTCTTCTGGAGCGGCGCCGTGCTGGTCGGGCTGCTGGCCACGCTGTTCGCCTGGGGCACGGAATACGCCAACGAGTTCTTCATCGAACGGGCTCACGAGCGCGCCTGGCTGCCGTTTCTGGCCTCCCCGCTCGGCCTGCTGCTGGTCGTCTGGCTCACGCGACGGTACGTGCCCGGCGCCCGCGGCAGCGGCATTCCCCAGGCCGTGGCCGCCCTGTCGATGACCGATCACGGCAGCCGCAGCCGGCTGCTCTCCTTCCGTATCGCGCTGTCCAAGATCGGCCTGTGCCTGCTCGGCATCCTCTCCGGCGCCTCGATCGGTCGCGAGGGCCCCACCGTGCACGTGGGCGCCGCCGTCATGTTCTCGCTCGGGCGCTTCGCCCGCTTTCCCCACCATTACATGGACCGCGGCCTGATCCTCGCCGGCGGCGCGGCCGGCATCGCCGCGGCCTTCAACACGCCGCTGGCCGGCATCCTGTTCGCCATCGAGGAAATGGCGCGCAGCTTCGAGGAACGCACCTCGGGCACCCTGCTCACCGCAGTCTTCCTGGCCGGCATCACGGCCGTGGCGCTGCAGGGCAACTACGTCTACTTCGGCACCAGCTCGGCCACGCTGGCGCCCGCCCAGACCCTGCTGCCCGTGTTCGTGTGCGGCATCCTGGGCGGGCTGCTCGGCGGCCTCTTCTCGCACACGCTCGTCGTCACCAGCCGCCGGCTGGCCGGCCTCACCGGCCATCACCCCTATCTTCTGGCGATCGCCTGCGGGCTGGCGATCGCGGCCATCGGCTGGATCACCCACGGCGACACCTTCGGCACCGGCTATCACGAGGCCCGGCGCATCATCACGGGCGAGGGCGAACTCGGCGCCGACTATCCCTTCCTCAAGATGCTCGCCACCTGGGTGTCCTACATCAGCGGCATCCCCGGCGGCATCTTCGCCCCTTCGCTGGCGACCGGCGCCGGACTCGGCAACACCCTGGCCGGATTCCTCTCCGGCTATCCGACCGGCGCCATCATCATCCTGGGCATGGTGGGCTATTTCACGGGCGTGGTGCAGACCCCCATCACGGCCTTCGTGATCGTCATGGAGATGACGGACAACAACGCCCTGCTGCTCCCGCTGATGGCCACCGCCTTCATCGCCTACGCCACCTCGCGCATCGTGTGTCCCGAGCCCATCTATCAGGCACTCGCACGCGCCTTCCTGCCCCAGCGGCCTGCAGCGGATTGAAGGGCCGCGGCGATTCATCGCCGGTTCAGGTATCCTTATTGCAAGCTGATCCGCAGTTCGGACTCTCGGGAGACCGCCATGGACCCGCTCCAGCACATCGTCCAGGTGATCGCACTCGGCATGGGTGCCGCCTGGGCCAGCG
>JALVEM010000005.1 GCA_027030825.1 Thiohalobacter sp. | reverse complement strand
TGGTACCGTATCCGGCCCGGGTGTCCCCGGGCCGGGTTCCGTCTCGGAGGTCTGCATGACAGAAGAAGAATCCCCCGTCGCGGTCGCTGCAACACAGGGCGCGCCCAGGACGCGCGCCTTCGGCGATCTGCTGTTCGAAGGGATCACCCGGTCGGCGGCCGTGGGCGTGCTGCTGGTGCTGGGCGCCATCGTGGTCATGCTGTATCTGGGCGCCCGCCCCGCCTTCGAGAAGTTCGGTTTCTGGGGGTTCGTCACCACGGCCGAGTGGAATCCGGTCACCGAGATGTTCGGGGGGCTGTCTCCCACGGTGGGTACCCTGGTGTCCTCCCTGATCGCGCTCGTCATCGGCCTGCCGGTGAGCTTCGGGATCGCGATCTTCATCACCGAGATGGCCCCGCCCTGGCTCAAGCAGCCGGTGGGCACCGCCATCGAGCTGCTGGCCGCCATTCCGAGCATCATCTACGGCATGTGGGGGCTGTTCGTGTTCGCGCCCTTCTTTGCCGAGCACATCCAGCCGGTGCTGACCGACACCCTCGGCGAGCTGCCCGGCATCGGGGTGCTGTTCCAGGGGCCCCCGCTGGGCATCAGCGTCTTCACCGCCGGCATCGTGCTCGCCATCATGATCATTCCCTTCATCGCCTCCGTCATGCGCGACGTCTTCGAGACGGTCCCGGCGGAACTGCGCGAGTCGGCCTTCGGTATCGGCTGCACCACCTGGGAGGTGGTCTGGCACGTCATCCTGCCGCTCACCAAGGTCGGCGTCATGGGCGGGGTCATGCTGGGGCTGGGCCGCGCCCTGGGCGAGACCATGGCGGTGACCTTCGTCATCGGCAACGCCCATGAACTCCACTGGGCCCTGTTCGAACCCGGCAATTCCATCGCTTCGACCATCGCCAACGAATTCACCGAGGCCGACGGCGAGGTCTATACTGCCGCGCTGATCGCCCTGGGCCTGCTGCTGTTCATCATCACCTTCATCATCCTGGCCCTGGCCAAGCTCATGCTGCTGCGCATGAGCCGTCAGGAAGGGCTGCGGAGCTGAGGCATCCATGGACATCTACCGCCGCCGCAAGATCGTCAACGTCTTCAATCTGAGCGTGTCGGTGCTGACGACGCTGTTCGGGCTGTTCTTCCTGTTCTGGCTGCTGTGGGTGCTCTTCAGCAAGGGGCTCTCGCACCTGAACCTGGACCTCTTTGCCCTGGACATGCCCGGGCCCGGCAGCGAGACCGGCGGTCTGCGCAACGCCATCGTCGGCAGCCTGCTGCTGACCGGGGTCGGGGTCGCGATCGGGGCGCCGATCGGCGTGCTGGCCGGCACCTATCTGGCCGAGTTCGGCCGCTATGCCTGGGTGTCCACGCCGGTGCGTTTCATCAACGACGTGCTGCTGAGCGCGCCTTCCATCGTCATCGGCGTGTTCGTCTACGAGATCATGGTCGTGCCCATGGGCAATTTCTCGGGCTGGTCCGGGGGCGTGGCGCTGGCCATCATCGTGATTCCGGTGGTGGTGAGGACCACCGAGGACATGATGCGTCTGGTGCCCGACACCCTGCGCGAGGCGGCCGCCGCCCTGGGCGCGCCGCAGTGGCGGGTGGTCGTCGACGTGGTGCTCAAGGCCTCCCTCAGCGGCATCATGACCGGCATCCTGCTGGCCGTGGCCCGGATCGCCGGCGAGACCGCGCCGCTGCTGTTCACGGCGCTCAACAACCAGTTCTTCACGCTCGACATGGACCAGCCCATGGGCAACCTGCCGGTCACCATCTTCAATTTCGCGATGGGACCCTACGACAACTGGCACGATCTGGCCTGGGCGGGTTCCCTGCTGATCACGCTCGCCGTGCTGACCCTCAACATCATGACCCGCATCTTCCTGAGGACGAAGAAATGAACGAAGTCGCATCCGCCAACGCCGCCGAAGGCAAGAGGACGCTTTCCGGGAACGGGGGCGTCGAGGCCGGAAACCTGGAGAGCCCTTTCTCGTCCTGGGAGGATACGGCGACAGCCGCCACGCAGATCGAGAATCCGAAGATCGAGGTCAGGAACCTCAACTTCTACTACGGGAAGTTCCATGCCCTTCACGACATCAATCTCCGCATTCCGGAACATCAGGTGACCGCCTTCATCGGTCCGTCGGGATGCGGCAAGTCGACGCTGCTGCGCACCTTCAACCGCATCTACAACCTCTATCCGGGGCAGCGCGCCACCGGCGAGATCCTGCTCGACGGCCGCAACATCCTCGATCGACGCGAGGATCTGAACCGGCTGCGTTCGCGGGTCGGCATGGTGTTCCAGAAGCCCACGCCCTTTCCCATGAGCATCTACGACAACATCGCCTACGGTGTGCGGCTCTACGAACGCCTGGGCCGGGCCGCCATGGACGAGCGCGTGGAGTGGGCGCTGCGCAAGGCCGCACTGTGGGACGAGGTGAAGGACATCCTGCGCCAGAGCGGCAAGGCGCTCTCCGGAGGGCAGCAGCAGCGGCTGTGCATCGCCCGGGCCATCGCCATCAAGCCCGAGGTGCTGCTCATGGACGAGCCGGCCTCGGCGCTCGATCCCATCTCGACCCTCAAGATCGAGGAGCTGGTGGCGGAACTCAAGGGCAGCTATACCATCGTCATCGTCACCCACAACATGCAGCAGGCCGCGCGCATCTCCGACTTCACGGCCTTCATGTACATGGGCAGGCTGATCGAGTTCCAGGACACCAACACGCTCTTCACCAATCCGGCCTCCAAGCAGACGGAAGACTACATCACCGGCCGTTTCGGCTGACGGATCGGCTATTTCGACTGGCCGTCGGGTTCGCCGGAGGTGATCAGCCGGCGCAGGGCGTAGAAGTTTTCGTAGTCGACGTGGTGCAGCATCAGGCCCACGCCGTCGCTGGAGCCGTGGATGGCCACGGCGGGCACGCGGTGTTCGACTCTGCGGCCGTTGTCTTCGGTCTCGAAGCAGACCTCGATCTGCGACTTGGGCGGTATGCGAATGCCGCCGGTTTCCACGAACATGCCTTCCAGGCTGATGTCGCGGGTCGTCCCCTCGATGTCGCCGACCGGATCGTAGTGCAGCCTGACCGGCATGTGCAGCGGCTTGCGTTGGCTCCAGCGCTGTTCTCTCATTGCCTCACCCCCTTGTCGATGCCTGTGATTCTCGGCCTTCGGCAGGCCCTTGGCAAGTGGCGGTTCCTGCACGGCATGTCGTTCCGTGACGGCAGCCGACGATGTTTTCCGGTCGCCTGCCGTCCGTGGTATGTTGCCCGGAACCGGTTGCCGGCATGAGTGGAGGGCTTCGATGGGCAAGGGCGGGGACGCGGGCCCGGTGGCCGCAGTCGACCTGGGATCCAACAGTTTCCACATGATCGTGGCGCGCGTGGAAGACGGCGCGCTCAGGATACTCGATCGCCTGCGCGAACCGGTGCGGCTGGCGGCGGGCCTGACACCCGATCACCGGCTCACGCCGGAGGCGCGAACCCGTGCGCTCGACTGTCTGGAGCGGTTCGGGCAGAGAGTGCGCGATTTCCCGCCGGGCAGCGTGCGGGCCGTGGGCACCAACACGCTGCGCAAGGCGAACCGTGACGGCGCCTTTCTGTCCGAGGCCAGCGTGCGACTCGGCCACCCCATCGAAATCATCTCCGGCATCGAGGAAGCGCGCCTGATCTACGAGGGCGTGATCCACAGCCTGTCCGCACCGCCCGATACGCGCCGTCTGGTGATCGACATCGGCGGTGGAAGCACCGAAGTGGTGATCGGCGACGGTGCCGGGCCCCGGGACATGGAGAGTCTCTACATGGGCTGTGTCGGCATGACGCAGCGGCATTTCGCGGACGGCCGGATCGACAAGCCTGCCTGGCGGGCCGCGGTGCTGGACGCCCGGCTGGAGCTGAGGCCCCACCGGCAGCGTTTCATCGAGCACGGCTGGGATCTGGCCATCGGCGCTTCGGGAACCGTCAAGTCGGTGGCCGAGATCTGTCGTCAGCAGGGCTGGTCCGAGCAGGGCATCACCTGGGCGGGGCTGCGCAAGCTGCGCAAGGCGCTGCTCGCGGCCGGGCATGCCGAGGCCCTGCGTCTCGAGGGGCTGTCGGAAGAGCGCCGGCCTGTGCTGGCCGGCGGCGTGGCGATCCTGTACGCCCTGTTCGAGTCGCTCGAGATCGGCGAGATGACCGTCTCGCCCGGCGCCCTGCGAGAAGGGCTGCTCCACGATCTGCTGGGCCGCATGACGCATCATGACGTGCGCCGGGCGAGCGTGCAGCAGATGGCGCGCCGCTTCCATGTGGATATTCCCCAGGCGGAGCGTGTCGACGAGGTCGCGCAGTATCTGCTGCGCCGTGTCCACCGGGACTGGGGGCTGGCAATGGACTCTGCCGCACTGTGGCTGCACTGGGCGGCCTGGCTGCACGAGGTCGGTCTGTCGGTCGCGCACAGCCGCTATCATCGCCACGGGGCCTATCTGGTCTGCAACGCCGATCTGCCCGGGTTTTCCATGGACGAGCAGCGGGTCCTGGCGTTTCTGGTGCGCAGCCACCGGCGCAAGTTTCCGAAGGACGAGCTCTCGCAGCTGCCGCGTCCCTGGCGAAAGACCGCCCTCCGGTTGAGTGTGCTGCTCAGGCTGGCGGCGCTGCTGAGGCGCGGACGGCGGGATGCCGGGATTCCGGTCGTCGGCGTCCACGCTTCCGGCGACCGGCTGGTTCTGCAGTTCCCTCCCGGCTGGATCGAGACGCATCCGCTGACGGTGGCCGATCTGGAACGCGAGTCACGCTGGCTGGAGGCCATCGATCTGCGCCTGGAGTTCGGCGAAGCATCCGAAGAGGAATCCGAAACCGCTTCGGCGCATTGACCGCCCGTCAGCCAGGTCTGGCGTACTTTTCGAGCAGGGTCTGCTGCGCGCTGCGCGGCTTCTGGCGACCCTTGGGCTGCAGCCGCTGATAGCGACCGTCGCTGCGCAGCGCCCAGGCCTGGGTGTTGTCGGCGAGATAGAGTTCCAGCCCGTCGCGCAGGATCCGCCGGTGCAGCTTCGGCTGCTCGACGGGGAAGGCGACCTCGACCCGCCGGAAGAAGTTGCGGTCCATCCAGTCGGCGCTGGAGAGATAGAGCTCCTCGTCGCCGTCGTTGAGGAAATAGAACGCCCGGGTGTGTTCCAGGAAGCGGCCCACGATGGATCGGACCCGGATGTTGTCGGAGACGCCGGGCACGCCCGGGCGCAGGCAGCAGATGCCGCGCACCACGAGATCGATCCTGACGCCCGCCTGGCTGGCGCGATACAGGGCGCGGATGATCTGTGGCTCGATCAGGGCGTTCATCTTGGCGACGATGCGGGCCTTCCTGCCATCGCGGGCATGTTCCGCCTCGCGTTCGATCTTGCGCAGCAGCGTCTTGTGCAGGGTGAAGGGAGACTCGAGCAGCTTGCGCAGCGGCTTGATTCGGCCCAGGCTGGTGAGCTGCTGGAACACCCGGTGCACGTCCTCGCCGATGACCGGATCGGCGGTCAGGAAACCGTAGTCGGTATACAGGCGCGCGGTACGGGCATGGTAGTTGCCGGTGCCGAGATGGACATAGTGCCGCAGGCGCCGTCCTTCCCGGCGGGTCACCAGCAGCATCTTGGCGTGCGTCTTGTAGCCCACCACGCCATAGACGACATGGGCGCCCGCCTCCTGCAGGCGGGTGGCCAGCTTGATGTTGGCCTCCTCGTCGAAGCGCGCCCGCAGCTCCACCACCACGGTGACCTCCTTGCCCTCGCGCGCGGCATTGACCAGGGCGTCCACGATCGCCGAATCCGGACCGGTCCGGTACAGGGTCTGCTTGATCGCCAGGACATGAGGATCGACGGCCGCCTGGCGGACGAAGTCGATCACGGGCGAGAAGGACTCGAACGGATGATGCAACAGGATGTCCTGCTTGCGCAGCGCCTCGAAGTAGTTCTGCTCCGGCGCCAGTTCCTTCGGG
>JALVEM010000004.1 GCA_027030825.1 Thiohalobacter sp. | reverse complement strand
GCCGCGCTTGTCGCCCACGGCCCGCGCCAGCGCCTGGCCCAGGGTGATGCCGATGTCCTCGACCGTGTGATGGGCGTCGATATGCAGGTCGCCCTCGGCCTCGATCTCCAGATCGATGAGGCCGTGGCGGGCCACCTGCTCGAGCATGTGGTCGAGGAAGGGCACGCCGGTGGCGAACCTCGCCTTCCCCGTGCCGTCGAGATCGAGCGCCACCCGGATGCGGGTCTCCAGGGTCTCGCGCTTCACTTCACTGACTCGTGCCATCGGGGCCCCCGTCCGGGCTTGTGTCGAAGCCGGTCATTATATCCGCAGCAGCAAGGGTTTTCGATGCGTCCGGCCTCATCTACTCTATGCACATGCCGAGCCGCCGCGCCTTCGCCTGGGCCCTCTACGACTGGGGCAACTCCGCCTTCGCCACGGTGGTGATGGCCGGCTTCTTTCCCCTCTTCCTGCGCGACGTCTGGTCGGCGGGCGATGCCTCCGGCACCGTGACCTTCCGGCTGGGACTGGTCAATGCCTCCGCCAGCCTGCTGATCGTGGCCACCGCGCCCCTGCTCGGTGCCGTGGCCGACCGCGCCGGGGCACGCAAGCGCTTCCTCGCCGGTCTGGCCCTGCTGGGCATCCTGGCGACGGCCTCGCTGGCACTGATCCCGGCCGGCGGCTGGCCGCTGGCGCTGGGCGCCTATCTTCTGGGCCTGCTGGGCTTCATGGGCGCCAATGTCTTCTATGACGCCCTGATCGGGGAAGTGAGCGCACCGGCGGAATACGACCGGGTCTCGGCGCTGGGATTCGCGCTGGGCTATCTGGGCGGCGGCCTGCTGTTTGCCGTCTGCGCCGCCCTCGTGTTGCATCCGGAGTGGCTCGGCCTCCCCGGCCGGGAGGCCGCCGTGCGCCTGGGCTTCGCCCTCACCGCCGGCTGGTGGCTGCTCTTCACCCTGCCCCTGCTGCTGGAGGTCCCGGAGCGGGTCCGGGCCACGCTGCCCGCCCACCCCTGGCGGGAAGGCTGGCGGCAACTGGTGGACACGCTCGCGCATCTGCGCCGCTACCGGCATGCCGTGCATTTCCTGATCGCCTACTGGCTCTACATCGACGGCGTGGATACCATCATCCGCATGGCGGTGGACTACGGCCGGGCCATCGGCATCGATGCCGAGGGTCTGATGGTCGCCCTGCTGGTGACCCAGTTCGTCGGCTTTCCGGCCGCGCTCGCCTACGGCTGGCTGGGCGAGCGCCTCGGCACCCGGACCGCGCTGCTGGGCGGCATCGCGGCCTATGCCGGCATCACCCTGTGGGCCGCGCGCATCGAGGATGCCGCAGGCTTCATGACCCTGGCTGTGATGGTGGGGCTGGTGCAGGGCGGCGTGCAGGCGCTGAGCCGCTCGCTCTTCGCCCGCATCGTGCCGGCCGACCGCATCACCGAGTTCTTCGGTTTCTACAACATGCTGGGCAAGTTCGCCGCCCTGCTCGGCCCGCTGCTGGTGGGCCTCACCGCGCTGGTCACCGACGACCCGAGGCGCTCGCTGCTCACCCTGCTGCTGCTCTTCGGCGGCGGCTTCGTGCTGCTGTGGCGGCTGGATGTCGGTGCCGCCGAGAGGGCTGCAACGGAGGTGGCACGATGATGCGTCTGCCCGGCCTCGTCCTCGGCGCCCTGCTCCTGCTCTGGCCCCTTGCAGCCCTGGCCGCCGGCAGCGATCCCATCACCCCGGTGCTGCTCGGGGTGACCGCCATCCTGTTCTTCGCCGTGATCGGCCGCCATGCCGCGCTGAAACTCGGCGCGCCCTCGGTGCTGGGCGAGCTGCTGATGGGCATGCTGCTGGGCAACCTGGGCTACTACCTCGGCGTCGAACAGATCCTGGTGCTGCGCGAGGGCAGCGGCGTCTTCGAGATGATCGAGCTGAGCTTCCGCGGCGAGCCGCTGGCGCAGGCGGCCATCGAACGATTCGGTGCCCATGGCGACGAACTGCTCCACATCCTGCAGGGACCCAACGGCGTGGCCCTGCTGCAGGTGGCCCATGCCGTCGACATCTTCTCCCGCTACGGGGTCATCTTCCTGCTGTTCCTGGTGGGTCTGGAGACCAGCCTGGAGGAGATGCGCCGCGTGGGCGCGGCCTCGGCCCGGGTGGCCGTGATCGGCGTCGTCCTGCCATTCGTGCTGGGATTCGCCGTCGCCCGCGCCCTCATGCCGGAGGCCTCGATCAACACCGACCTGTTCGTGGCCGCCGCGCTGGGCGCCACCAGCGTGGGCATCACGGCCCGGGTGCTGCGCGAGCTGGGCGCCCTGCAGCGCAGGGAAGCGAAGGTGATCCTGGGGGCGGCGGTGATCGACGACATTCTCGGGCTCATCCTGCTCGCCATCGTCAGCGGCATCGTGGTCAGCGGACGTTTCAACGCAACCGACCTCGTCCGTATCGTGCTGCTCGCTCTGCTCTTCCTGTGGGCCGCCATCCGGCTCGGCCCTTACCTGCTGCGCTGGCTGGTCTCGCTGGTGCACCGGCTCGATATCGTCGAGGCCAAGATGCTGGTCTCCTTCCTGTTCGTGATGGCGCTGTCCTGGGCCGCCAGCCTGGTGGGCCTGGCCACCATCGTGGGGGCCTTCGCCGCCGGCGTCATCCTGCACGAAGGCTATTTCGCGCACTGGAACGCGCGCGACCGGCGCGCCCTGACCGTCAAGGAACTGGTGATGCCGCTGGAAGTGATCCTGGTGCCCATCTTCTTCGTGCTGATGGGCCTGCAGGTGAAACTCGAGGCCCTGCTGCAACCCGATGCCCTGATGCTCGCCGCCGCCCTGACGGTGGCCGCCATCCTGGGCAAGCTGTTCGCCGGCATGGGGGCCGGGCGGGAGGGCGGCTGGCTGGCAATCGGTTTGGGCATGCTGCCGCGCGGCGAGGTGGGTCTGATCTTCGCCTCGCTCGGTCACAGCCTGGGCGTGATCGACGACACCCTGTTCTCCGCCATCGTCATGATGGTGATCGTCACCACCCTGCTGGCGCCGCCCCTGCTCAAGTGGCGGCTGAAGACAACCACCCCTGTCCGACAATAGCGCTCTGACAGGCTGCTAACGCGAAAAAGCGCGGCCCGGGACGACGCCCGGGCCGCGATCCGTCAGTCATGTCATTCTCGCTCAGAGTTTCTCGCGCAGTGCCTCGAACTTCTTCCTGAGCGTGTCGAACAGCCCTTCTTCCGTTCCCTTGTGGGCTGTGTGCTTGCGGATCTGCTCGATCGTCTCGTAGAGCGGCTCGTAACGGTCCCTGGTGCCATAGCCGAGCGCCTCGCCGAGCGCCAGCTGGTCGCGGGCCTCGTCGAGCAGGGCGGCGAGTTTCTCGTCCTCCCGCGCGCTGCGGTCCTTCTTCGCCGCCAGCGCGCGAGCCTGCTCGAGCGCCTGCTCGGCGCGCAGGATCGGCAGCGGGATCACGTGATCGACCACCACGAGCGTGGCCAGCGCATCGCTCAGCGCCGCCTTGGCCTCCTTGATCCTGCCATCCTTGATCAGCGGCACCACCGCCTTGATGGCCTCGGGATAGGTGCCGAGCGGAATGTTGACCACCCGCACCACGATCTCGCTGGCCAGTGTCGAGAGCAGGCTGCGTGCTTCCTGCACCTTGCCGTCCTCGAGCAGCTCTTCCGCTTCCTTCACCGCCTTCTTCACGCTGTCGACATCGGCGACGAGATCATAGGTGATCATCTGCACGTCGACCGGCGCCAGGCTGGCCTTGGGATCCATGGCCACGACCAGCTCCAGCTTGCCGATGGCCAGCGCCAGATGCTCGAGCGCCTCGTCGGTCCGGTTCGCATCGAGGGCCCGAAGGGCGCGGTTGGTCTCGGCCAGCGCGGCGATGGACTCGTCGACGATCCGGTTGCGCTCCGCCTCGGCGCGCGCCTGCGGCGCCCCCTTGCCGGTCGCCGGCCCCTTCTCCATCTGTCGCGTCACATCGGGCGCTCTTGCCTTGTCGGATGCCTCCGCAGCGCCACTCGACACGGGCCCTGCCGCCAGCATGCCTGCGATCACCAGCGGCAGCAGCCGCACACGAAAACCTCTCTGTTTCATCGTTGCTCTCCTTTTTCGGATTCCTTGTCGGTTCCAATGCCTCATGGGCAAGTGTGGAGAGGAAGTGGAGCGGGCATGCCGGAAATTCAAGGGGCGGAAGAAAAGACGCGATGTCGCATTCGTGTGAAAGAGGTTGCCTCGCGCAAGAGTGCAAGCCGGGTTCGCGGCAGTCTTGCCACCATCCGTCAGTGACGCAGGACGACGTCGACCAGATTCCACATGGGCAGGAAGACGGCCACCGCGAGCAGCCCGACGACGATGGCCACCAGCAGGGTGAGCAGGGGCTCCAGCGTGGTGTTCAGGCGCTCGATGCCGTAGTCCACCTCGTCGTCGTAGTGCCGGGCCACCTCGGCGAGCAGCTCGTCGAGGGTGCCGGCCTCCTCGCCCACGGCGATCATCTGCATGACCAGCGGATCGAACAGGCCGGTGGCCGCGGCCGTGTTGGTGATACTGTCGCCGCGCTCCAGTCCGGTGCGCATGGCGAGGATGCGCTCCTCCATGAACCGGTTGCCGACCGCGTGCGCGATCACGCCCAGACCGCCGATCAAGGGCACGCCGGCCTGGTGGGCCATGGCGAACAGGCGCGTGAAGCGGGCCATGAGCGCCTTGTACATCAGCGGTCCCACGAAGGGGATGCGCAGTTTCCAGCGGTCCCAGCGCAGACGCCCTGCGTCGGTGGCCACCCACAGCCGGAAGGCCACCATGGCCAGCACGAATCCGGCCGCGAGCAGGCCGATGTGATTGCGGGTGAATTCGGAGAAGGCCACCACGATCCGGGTGGGCAGGGGAAGCGCCGCCCCGAAATGGGCGTAGACGCCGGCGAAGGCCGGCACCACCTTGAGATTGATGATGAGCAGCGCCACCGCCACTGCGACCAGCACCAGCACGGGATAGCGCACCACGGCACGCAGGCGGTCACGCGTGCGCTTCTCGCGTTCGAGATAGAAGGCCAGCTGTCGGAACACCTCGTCGAGCCGGCCGGTGGTCTCGCCGACCCGCACCAGGCTGACGTAGAAATCGTCGAACACCTCGGGGGAGCCGGCGAGCGCCGTGGCGAGATCCTGGCCGGCCTCGAGGGCTTCCAGCGTCCTGCGCAGCGCGGCCTTCATGGCCGGATGCGAGACGGTGGCTTCCAGGCCGCGCAGCGCGTTCAGCAGCGGCACGCCGGCCCGCAGCAGGCTGTGCATCTGACGGCTGAACTGGATGCGCTCCAGGGCCGTGACGCGCGGCTTCGGCCAGGGCAGGGTGCCGGTGGCGCGGGCATGCGCCTCGACCGGACGGATGACGACCGGCGTCAGACCGCCTTCCATGAGGCGGTCGGCCACCACCCCGGCCGACGGGGCCTCCTGCGTTCCTTCCACGGCGAGGCCGTGTGCATCCCGTGCCCGATAGGCGAACAGCGGCATCACTCGCTCCAGCCGGTCAGTCGCATGGCTTCCTCGAGGCTGGTCTCGCCGGCGGCAGCCAGCCGGATCGCCGAAACCGCCAGCGGACGGTAGCCGGACTGTGCCCGCGCCCGGGCGAGGAAACCCGCCGGCCCTTCGTGGCGCAGCGCCTCGATCAGGTCTTCGTCGATCTCGAGCAGCTCGTAGACGCCGGTGCGCCCGCGGTATCCTGTATGGTTGCAGCGCGCACAACCGGCGCCCCGTTGAAAACGCTCGGGCAGCTCCGGCACCGCCTCGGCGAAGCGGTCGAGCCAGGCCCGTTGCGCCGGCGTGGGCTCGACGGCCTCGCGGCACGCCGTGCACAGCCGCCGCACCAGGCGCTGGGCCAGCACCGCATCGATGGCCGCGCCCACCAGATAGGCCTCGACGCCCATGTCGAGCAGGCGGGGAATCGCGGAGGGCGCGTCACTGGTATGGAGCGTGGAGAGCACCCGGTGCCCGGTCAGCGCCGATCGCAACGCGATCTC
>JALVEM010000003.1 GCA_027030825.1 Thiohalobacter sp. | reverse complement strand
CAGGAAGTGCTCGAGGCGCTGGATTATGCCCACGCGCGCGGCGTCGTGCACCGGGACGTCAAGCCGGCCAACATCATTCTGACGGACGAGGGCGGCGTGAAGGTGGCCGACTTCGGGGTCGCCCGCATCGACCGCTCGGACCTCACCCAGGCCGGCAGTCTGATGGGCACGCCGACCTACATGGCGCCCGAAGGCCTTCGTGGTGAGCCGGTCGGTCCGAGAGGCGATCTCTACAGTGTCGGCATGGTGCTGTTCGAACTCGTCACCGGCCGCCGGCCGGCCCCGGAGCACATCCATTCTGGGCGGGTGGGCGAGTTCGTGGCAACCACTCTGGACTCCACGCCGGCTCTGCCGGAGTCGCTCGCATCCGTCATCCGCCGGGCGCTCGCCCCGTCGCCGGAGCAGCGATTCGACTCGGCCGATGCCTTTCGCGAGGCGCTCGGGGCGGTTCGTGTCGAAGTCGAGCGGCCTCCCCGCGAAGCCTTGTCGGAGACGGTATTCGGCCGGGAGCCGCTGTCGATCGGTGAGGTGGTGCCGGAGTCCGATTCGTTCCGGTGGCCGGAAGACTGGCTGCAACAGGTGGCCGGACTGCTCTCCAAGCATCTTGGGCCGATGGCATCCATGCTGGTGCGAAGCACGGCAGGTTCGGCACGCGACGCCTCGATGCTGGGCGAGCTGCTGGCGGAACGCATCCCGGACATGAAGGATCGATCCCTTTTCCTGAAGCAATACCAGGCATGTGCCGCCAGCCTGTCCCATGCATTGCACGGCAGCCTCGTCGACCAGGGCGCGCATCCGACGTCGGATTCCAGGTCGGCGGCGACCGGTCCGATCGAAACCGGGGAAGGGTCACTGTCTGCCGTGATGCTGGACGCCGATCGGTTCGATGCCCTGCGAGCGCTGTTCGCAGGGCATGTGGGTCCGCTGGCGGGGAGCCTGATACAGCATCATCTGCAGCGTGCGGGAAGCACGCACGACCTCGTCGAAAAGCTGGCGGCGAGGATTCCCGATCTCGAGGAGCGCGAAGCGTTCTCGAGACAGGCGGTGCGGCTGCTGATGAAGTGTGAGCCAGGGGCCTGAGCGCCTGTCGCCTGTCAGACGGATTCCTCGGAAAAATCATAATCCATGGCTTCGTGCGGCTCCTGAAGGAAGTAGCCCTGGATGTATTCCACGCCGTACTGGAACAGCACCGTCAGGCTGCCGGCATCCTGCACGAATTCCGCGATCACCTTCTTCTGCATCGACCTGGCCATCTCGCAGATGGATTTCACCATGGCCTGGTTGTCCTCGTTCTGCATGAGGTTGTGGATGTAGGAACCGTCGATCTTGAGGAATTCCACCGGCAGGTGCTTGAGGAGCTGGAAGGACTGGGGGCTGCCGCCGAAATGCTCCAGCGCGGTGCCCACGTGCAGTTCGTTCATGGCCTTGAGGAAGCGCTTGGCGCCCTTGAGATGGGCGCCGGCTTCCTTCTCGGCGATCTCGAAGACCACGGCCTGCGGATTGACCTGATGACACTTCAGGCATTCCACGGCCCAGGGCAGGAACTCCTCGTCATCCAGCGTCGTGCCCGAGACCTTGATGAACAGGCGCGTGTCGTGGCCGTTGCCGCGGTGTTCCGCCAGCGAGGCCAGGGCATGATCCATCACCCAGCGGTCGATGGCGGGAAGCAGTCCGTGGTTCTCCGCGACAGGGAAAAAGCTGTTCGGCGAGACCTCCTCGCCGTCGTCCCTGACCAGTCGCAGCAGCACTTCGTACTGTTCCCGGGTGTCACCCAGCAGGCTGACGATCGGCTGGTAGTAGAGGCGGAAGAGGTCGTGTTCGAGCGCGGATTCGACCAGTCGCTTCCATTCGTCGTCACGCTCCCTGCCGAGCTCGGCGTCCGTCTTCGGATTGTGCAGATGGATGCGGTCGCCTCCGTTCTGGCTGGCGATGTCGCAGGCCAGGTCGGCGCGGGAGACGGCATCCTGTGCATCCTTCACATGTTCGTTGACGGGTGTGATTCCGATGCTGGCCGTGAGCGAGACGCCCCGGCCCTCGATCTCGAACAGATGACCGGCGATGGCCTCGCGCAGACGCTCGCCCAGGGCCTCGGCCTCCTCGATTCCCATGCCGCGGACCAGGATCGTGAAGGTGGTGTCGCCGAAGCGCGAGATGACGGCCTGTTCGCCGGCCTCGCGCCTGAGCAGTTCGGCGAGTTCCCTCAGGACCAGGTCGCTGCCGCCGATGCCCACGGTCTCCCGCACCGTGCGGAAATTGTCGGGCAACAGGAAGAAGAGCATGCCGTCCGACTCTCCGGTGCGGGCCGATTCCACGGCGAGCTCCAGTTCCTCGATGAAATACTGGCGATTGAACAGGCCCGTCAGCATGTCCTGCTTGCTCAGGTATTTCACCTTCTCGGCCAGGTCGGGATCCACGGCGCGATCACGTATGACGATCTGGGTGCAGGGTTCCCCCTCGATGGATGCCGGCGTGAATTCCATCACCGCCTGGAAGGTGCCGCGGGTAGCGCTCACGCACTTGACCTCCAGCGTGGCCGGCTCGCCGTTCTCTGCCGGTGATCTGGCATAGGTCCGCAGGAATTCCTTGAGCCGGGGCATGTCCTCGTCGGCCACCAGGTCCATGATCGGCTGGCCCTCGATCTCCTCGGTGTCCTCGAAACCGAACATCTCCAGGTAGCTGCGGTTGGCATAGATGTGCATGCCGTCGTGAACGTAGGCGATGGCGTCGCGCGAGCTGTCGAGCAGTGAATGGCAGCGCCGTTCCGTTTCCTTGTGACTCTCTTCGAGATGCCGGTAGGCGCGTGCCATGCGCACGAAGCGCTGCTCGCGTTCCACCACCAGCAGCAGGTGTTCCGGCAGGTCGAAGCTGACCAGGTCGGCGGCGCCGGCCTTCATGGCGGCGATCACGCGCTTCTCGTCGTTGTCCACGCCCACCACGATCACGGGCACGGTCACGCCGGCATCGCGCAGCGCCTGCACGACCCGATGGATCTCCATGCCCTCGATGTCTTCCGAGAGCAGCACCAGATCCGGCAGGCCCTGCTCGATGGCATGCCGGAGCCCGTCGATGTCTTCGCAATAGCGGTGCCGGACCAGCTTGCCTCCCTGCTTGAGGATGTTGGCCAGCGCTTCGGCGTCGTTGGGGGACTCTTCGACGATGAGCAGATTCAGTCTGTCCTGGTCTTCCCTAATCACGAATGGCTCCTGCCTCGTGGTGTGCGATCCGGTAACCGGGTTAGCGGCTGCAAGGCGAGGAAATTTACACCGTTCGTCGAGGCGGTGCAGAAAGTCTTGATCGCGCGGGATGCTCTGGTAGCATCGAATCGGGGATTCCGAGAACGGAGGCAGGGCATGCACGAGGTGGTGGTACGGGCGGAGACGCCGGAAGACGTTCGGGCGATCGATGTCGTCAATCTGAGCGCATTCGAGGGTGAGGCCGAGGCCCGGCTGGTCGACGCCATCCGCCGTTCCCCGGCGTTCATCCGGGATCTGTCACTGGTGGCCGAGATCAATGGCCGCATCGTCGGACACCTGCTGCTCTCGCCGGTCACGCTTCAACGGCCCGACGGCAGCGAACAGACGATCCTCGCGCTCGGGCCCATGTCCGTGGTGCCCTCGCAGTCCCACCGCGGCATCGGTTCGGCGCTCATCCAGGCTGCCGTCAACCGGGCGCGCGACATGCGTTATCGGGCCATCGTGGTCGCCGGCCAGCCCGACTACTACCGGAGATTCGGCTTCCGGCCGGCCTCGGAGTGGGGGGTGACGACCAATCTGCCGCTGCCCGAGGACGCGATCACCGCCATGGAGCTGGTCGAGGGCAGCCTCGAAGGAGGCGGCGAGGCGCGTTATCCGGAGGTCTTTCGACAGATCTTCTGACAGCAGCCTGAACGCCGGTCATCCAGGACAGTCGTCAGAGGCTCTTCCACAGATCCTCGAAGGCCGACTCGTCGGGGAGCGTTTCGTCGCCTTCGCCTTCCTGCTGACAGGGCTCGAATTCGTACTGGGCGAAGCCGCCCGTGTTCTCCAGCAGATGGGTGAGCCGCACCCGGTTCTTTCCGCTGCCCGTGCAGATCTCCACCTCGTCGCCGAGCCGGAAGGGCAGGGTCGTCAGCACGAGCGTGGATGGCTGATGCACGGCCGGCAGCTCGGGCAGGAGGAGGCCGGGCAGGTAGGCGCTGTCGCTGCCGGCCGGACGGGCACCGATCGGTGCCGCACCCGGTGCGATCATCTCCACGCCCAGTTCCAGTCCGGCCGACTCGCCGCATTTCATCCAGCGGATGACGCCGATGGAAAGCGTCGGCCGCTGTTCGTTCGCCTTCTGTTCCACCATGCCGACGAGTTCGCCGACCTCGGCGCGGGAGCTGTGGTCGTTCTCCCACAGCAGGCGCAACCCGCCGGCGCTTATGTCCGACATCTTCCAGTGTTCGAGTGGGGCCGGCGTCTCGGGCTTTTCCCGTGACGGCTGCTCCCCGTCATTGCCCAGGATCCGCTCGGGATGGATCTCGAAGGTCTCGGGCAGGTCCACCATCCTGACCTCGTCGTCCGCATGCCAGCGCGGGGTGCCGGCGAGTTCCCATATGTCCGGCTGATCCCGGGTCTCCGTGGAGGAGGGCTCGCTGGCCTCGAAGCGGGCCGGTCCGGTATCCGCGAGACAGCCGGCTTCGCCCCCGTGGACGAGGAAATGGTGCGTGGCGGTGAGTCCCATCGCCACCTCGGCCTCGGCCTCGAGTCCCCGTCGGCTGAAACGGCGCTTCGGCATGACGCCCCAGGCCAGCAGGGCGCGCTGGACGGTGGTCGTTCGCGGCGGTGGCACTGCATCGTCTCCGGCATCCTGCTGCTCGAAGGCGGCGGCCATCTCGGACGTGTCCAGCAACAGGTATTCGCCCCCGTCGATGAGGTGTTTCTTGAGCGCCAGATAGCCTGGCGGATCGTCGCTCTCGGGCAGTACCACGAACAGGGCCTGTTCGGCGCCGGGGCTGCCGGGGTCGAGCAGACGGGCCGCCTCACTGCAGCCGGCCAGCCGCGCCTCGATCCAGCGCATCTCCTCCTGGCGCAGGCGGTAGGGGCATACCAGGGCCAGCAGCAGGGTCTGCCTGTAGAGCCCGGAGACGGTCTCGGCGCTGAATTCCCCCGGCAATGCCGGATGGCGACCGCGCTCGAGCTGCAGTTCACGGCACTGGAAGTGGAGTTGATGCAGTTCGTGCCAGGCCCCGCGTGGAGTCGGTGCATAGACCAGATAGCTCTGGCGCAGGGTCTGCGAGAGATAATTCATGGCGCGGTGGGCCGCCACATGCAGCGCACGGCCGTCGCGCAACAGCCGGGGCCTGCGCGCCTCGTCGTTGACCACGATGCGGTAGCCGATGGCCATCTGGTTGAGCAGGGCGCGTGACAGGGCGGCGATGCGCCTGTTCTTCTCCGGCAGCGGGAAATGCATGCCCAGGAAGTGTTTCTGCATGGCCTGCACCATCTCGTGCACCACGGGACGCATGAGTTCCAGCACCCGGAAACGCTGCCCTGCAGGCAGCTGCAGGCCGTTCGTCTCGTTGAGCGCACGATAGAGCTGGCGCGTGGTTTCGCCCACGTTGGCGCGCGGGAGTTCCGCCAGCCATTGTTCCACCCGTTGGGGACGGGTATCGAAATCGCCTTCCATGGGCGCCCTGCGAGCCGGGAGTTGCTGATCCATGTTCCGGGTTCCGCCGTTCTCCAGTGGATGTTATCCGTCTATGTCGTCCATCCCGGCGGCATCTTTATTCCCGGGACGTGACGAGAGCCTGCTTGGCGGGTGCGCCCGGGCGTTCGCGGACCAGTCGGGGCACCAGATAGCCGGGCAGTCGCGCCTGCAGCCGGGCATGGATGGCAAGGACACGGTCGTCCGGCACCAGGAAATGGGCGGCGCCCGCGACCGGGTCGAGCTGGTGGAGATAGTAGGGCATCACCCGGGCATCGAAGAGCCGCTCGGAGAGCTCGGCCAGGATGTCCGGAGCGTCGTTGACGCCCGCGAGCAGCAC
>JALVEM010000002.1 GCA_027030825.1 Thiohalobacter sp. | reverse complement strand
ATCCAGTTCCTGTTCCCGATCGCGGAGAATGTCGCGAACCAGCATCTCGCCGGCGCGACCGGCGCCGACGATCAGGGTACGGCGGCCGTCGGCCAGATACAGCTTGCGATCCTTGAACCAGCGATACAGGAAGCGGGGCGTGCCGAGCAGCAGAACCAGCAGCAGGGGATAGATCAGAAAGACCGACCGGGGAACACCTTCCAGACGATTGAAGAGGAAACTCGCGATGAGGATCGCCAGGGTGCCGCTGACCACGGCCTTGAGGATGCGCAGCAGATCGGGGACGGAGGCGAACCGCCACAGGCCGCGATAGAGACCGAAGAGCACGAACGCCGCGCCCTGGAAGAGGACCACCACCGGCAGCCAGTTCAGGGCGATGCGCAGAAAATCCGGCGGGATCGTGTCCAGATTGAATCGCAGCCAATAGGCACCCAGCCAGGCCAGCGGCACCATGAGCAGGTCATGGGCCATGGCGACCGTGCGATTCCTCAGCCGCGACAGCAGATCACGCGCCTTCATTGCGTTCCGTGGCATCCACCCCCCTCATCAGCACGGCAAACAGTATCAGCCAGCCGGCAACGGCGAGCCATTGTACCGCTGCGGACGCACGCCAGACCAGCAACACCGTCACACTGCAGCCGGCCATGATGAGGTATTCGAGCAGAACGGTGCGCCGGTGACCCCAGCCGCGTCGCACCAGACGCTGGTAGTAGTGCTCGCGGTGCGGCTCCCAGAAGCGATCGCCACGCAGCATCCGCCGCAGCAGGGTGACCGTGGCATCGACCACGAAGGCCGCGAACAGCAGCAGGCCGAGCCAGATCGGCAGAATCGCCTGGCGATGAAAGACCAGCAACAGCCAGGCCGCCAGCATGCCCAGAAAGGTGGCGCCGGCGTCGCCCAGAAAAATGCGCGCCGGCGGGAAGTTCCACGCCAGGAACCCCAGCGCCGCGACCGTGACCAGCGAGGGCACCACAGCCAGTTCGTCCGCGCCTGCCCAGACGGCCAGCGTGGCGAGCGTGCCGAAACCGAAGACCGCCATGCCGCCGGCGAACCCATCCATGCCGTCCATGAAGTTGTAGAGGTTCACCATCCAGACCATGCCGGGCACCGCCAGGATCAGCCAGGGCACGGGCAGACCGGTCGCCGTCGCCAGCACGGCAGCGACGGCGATCTGGACCAGCAGCCGCGAGAGGATGGAGACATGTCCCAGATCGTCGAGGAAGGACACGGTCACCAGCAGTCCCAGCGCCACGGCCAGCGGCAGCCCATCGAAGGGTGGCGGGACGTCGCCCCGTGTCACATACAGTACGCCGATGCCCGCCAGCAGGCCTGCCAGCAGACCGATGCCACCGGTGCGCGGTGTGGGCCGTTCATGCAGGGAGCGCTGTCCCGGCACGTCGACGGCCAGATGCCGTATGCGATGGGCAAGCCAGCCCGTGAGCGCGAATGCAACCATCCATGCCGCGATGGCGGCGAAGGCAAGATCTGCCATGGAAGCGGCCCGCCTCAGCAGCGGTCGTACTTGTCCTCGAACCGGACGATGTCGTCCTCGCCCAGATAGCTGCCCGACTGCACCTCGATCATCTCGAGCGGGATGGTGCCCGGGTTCTCCAGCCGGTGCTTGACGCCGAGCGGAATGTAGGTCGACTGGTTCTCGGTCAGGATGAAGGTCTCGTCACCCCGGGTGACCTTCGCAGTGCCCTTGACCACGATCCAGTGCTCGGCCCGGTGATGATGGAGCTGCAGCGAGAGCGAGGCGCCGGGTTTGACGCGGATGCGCTTGACCTGATAGCGCTCGCCGCGGTCGATGCCCTCGTAGTCGCCCCAGGGCCGGTAGACGCGGCTGTGGAAACGATACTCGTCGCGGCCGGTCTTCTTCAGTTCGGCCACGATGTTCTTCACGTCCTGGGAGCGGTCCTTGCGCGCGACCAGCAGGGCGTCCGGCGTGTCCACGATCACCACGTCCTCGAGCCCGATGGCGGCCACGAAGTGGTCCTGGGCGATGATGAGCGAATCCCTCACGTCGTGCGTGAAGACGTCGCCCTCGATCACGTTGCCGTTCTCGTCGCGCTCCGAGATCTCCCACAGCGCCTGCCAGGCCCCCACGTCCGACCAGCTGGCGGCCATCGGCAGCACCACGGCCCGCTCGGTCTTCTCCATGATGGCGTAGTCGATGGAGTCCTCCGGACAGGCCAGAAAGGCCTCGCGGTCGACGCGGCAGAAGTCCCGATCCCGCTGCCCGCCTTCGGCTGCCTTGCGGCAGGCGGCCAGCATCTCGGGCTGGTACTTTTCCATCTCCTCGATCCAGCGACCGGCCTTCATGACGAAGATGCCGCTGTTCCAGTAATAGTCGCCGGACTCCAGATAACGCTGCGCCGTCTCGAGATCCGGCTTCTCGACGAATTCGGATACCCGGAAGCCCTCGCCGTCCTCGAGCGGCTCTCCCTTGCGGATGTAGCCATAGCCCGTCTCCGCCCGGTCCGGCACGATGCCGAAGGTCACCAGCCAGCCCTCGCGGGCCAGCGCGATGGCGCGCACGGCCAGTTCCCGGAAGGCATCGGCATCGGGGATGACGTGGTCGGCCGGCATCACCACCATCACGGCCTCCGGATCGTCCTCGAGCAGATAGAGCGCGGCGATGGTCAGCGCCGGTGCCGTGTTGCGCCCTTCGGGCTCGAGCAGGATGGCGGCATCCTGCTTGCCCACCTCCAGCATCTGCTCGGCGACGAGAAAGCGGTGTTCCTCGTTGCAGACCAGCACCGGACGGCCCAGCCCGGCGATGCCGTCGAGCCGGGTCGCGGTGTCCTGCAGCAGCGAGCGCTCGCCGGCCAGCGCCAGCAGCGGCTTGGGATAGTATTCGCGCGATACGGGCCACAGGCGACTCCCCGCGCCGCCGGTGAGAATGACGGGATGCACGGCCATTTATCGTTCTCCGGTTTTTCGGTGTGTTTTCCGGATTATACAGAAGGGGGATGTGAGGAGTGAGGGGATGGGAGGAGTGAGGCGTGAGGCGTTAGGCGGCGGCCGCGCCTGCGCGCGACCGCCTGCCGCTCATTCCCCGCCTTCCTGCGGTGTACCCAGGCGGATGCGTTGACGGTTCTTCTCGACCGTGGCCGGCCCGATGCCCTTGACTTCCGTGAGCGCGTCGATCGACTTGAACGGGCCGTGGGCCTCGCGCCAGGCCACGATGGCGCGGGCGCGCTGGATGCCGACACCGTTGAGCGCGGCCGCGATCTCCTCGGCGCTGGCCCGGTTGATGTCGATGCTCTCGGCGAGCACCGGTGTCGCGGAAAGCAGGCAAAGGGCTGCGCACAGGGCGCGCATGCGCTGGATCATGAGTCACCTCCTTGTGAGCGATCGTGAATGGGACAGCGGGCCGTTCCTTCGGCCCACGGGGATTGTAGGATCCCTGTTGTCGGGAGACAAGCCGGGATTCTGGTAACATCCCGGCATGGATTCGCTTGCCGGATCGTTCGGACTCTTCATCGCCGGTCTGCTGACCGGCATGGTCGCCATGGGCCTGTGGCTGCAGTCCCGGCTGGCCCGGCTGCGCGAATCGCGCGCCGCGCTGGAAGCGGAACTCGCCGCCGAGCGCAGCCGCCTCGAGGAGCGCACGGCGGCCTTCGAGCAGGCGCGCCGGCAACTGGCGGAGACCTTCGACAGCCTCGCCGCCCAGGCGCTGGACCGCAACGCCGAATCCTTCCTCAAGCTGGCCGAGGAAAACCTCGCCCGCTTCCAGGCCCAGGCCAGCCTGCGCCTGGAAGAGAAGGAAAAGACCATCGCCCATCTGGTTCAGCCCATCCGCGAGACGCTCGAGAAGACCGAGCAGCAGATCCGGCGCATGGAGAACGAGCGCCGCGAGGCCTTCGGCACCCTGACCGAGCAGTTGCGCGCCATGAGCGAGGCCCAGAACCGCCTGCAGCTGGAGACGCGGCACCTGGTGCAGGCCCTCAGGCGGCCGGAGGTGCGCGGCCAGTGGGGCGAGATGACGCTGAAGCGTGTAGTGGAACTGGCCGGCATGGTCGAACATTGCGACTTCGTGGAGCAGGTGCATCAGGCCACCGAGTCCGGCGCCGTGCGACCCGACATGATCGTGCACCTGCCCGACCGGCGGCAGCTGGTGGTGGACGCCAAGACGCCGCTCGATGCCTATCTCGAGGCGGTGGAGGCCGCGGACGACGACCAGCGCCAGCAGGCCCTGCAGCGCCATGCGCGCAACCTGCGTGAACATGTCCGGCAACTCGCATCCAAGGCCTACTGGGAGCAGTTCGAGGACACGCCGGACTTCGTGGTGCTCTTCATCCCCGGCGACCAGTTTCTCAGCCATGCCCTCGCCGCCGATCCGGAACTGCTGGAATATGCGCTCGGCAACCGCGTCATCCTGGCCACGCCGTCCAGCCTGATCGCCCTGCTGCGCGCCGTCGCCTACGGCTGGCGGCAGGAAGCGCTGGCCGAGAATGCCGAGGAGATCCGCCGCCTCGGCGAGGAGCTGCACGGCCGGCTGGCCACCTTCACGGAGCATCTGGCCCGGGTCGGCAAGAGCCTCGATGCCAGCATCAACGCCTACAACAGGGCGGTGGGATCGCTCGACTCGCGGGTGTTGCCGGCGGCCCGCCGCTTCGGCGAGCTCGGCATCCACGCCAAAAAGTCGATTCCACAACCCGAACCCGTCGATCGCCTGGCGCGGCCGCTGGCCAGCGCTACCGAGAGCGATGACAGCAACGGCTGAGTCCTCGGCCCTCGCCCTGGCAAGGACACATTACGAGAACTTCCCCGTGGCCCCGGCCTTCCTGCCCCGCCCGGCACGAGAGGCACTGGCAGCCATCTACGCATTCGCGCGCACGGCGGACGACATCGCCGACGAAGGCACGCTGAGCGAGTCCGAACGGCTCTCGCGCCTGGAGGCACTGGGCCGGGCGCTGGAATCCGCTGCCCGTGGCGAGCCCGGCGACGACCCCGTCATGATCGCGCTGGCGGAAGCCGTGGAGCGCTACCGGCTCGAGACGCGCCACTTCCACGACCTGCTCTCGGCCTTCCGGCAGGACGTAACCAAGCGCCGCTATGCCCACCTCGGCGAAGTCATGGACTATTGCCGCCGTTCCGCCAATCCGGTGGGGCGGCTGGTGATGGCCATCGCCGGCGACGCCCATCCCCGGCATCTGGCCTGGAGCGATGCCACCTGCACCGCCCTGCAATGGATCAATTTTCTCCAGGATCTGCACGAGGACGCGGTGCAGCGCGACCGCATCTATCTGCCGGCGGACGAGATGGAACGCTTCGGCGTCAACGAACGCCACCTGCGCGAACGCATCACCGACCCGGCGCTGGAGGCCCTGCTCGATCACGTCCTGCGCCGCACGCGGCGGATCCTCGAGGCCGGTCTGCCGCTGGGCAGAGTCGTGCCGGGCCGCATGGGCCTGTTCGTGCGGGCGATCCAGCACAGTGGCCTGCGTGTCCTGTACAGGCTCGAATGCCCCCGCCCGGACCGCTTCGACCGCCCCCGACTGAACCGCACCGACCGCGCTCTCGTGCTGCTGCGCGCCCTCGCTCCCCGTTGACACCGGGGCATGGCCACGAAATCCACGAAAGCCGTTCCTTCGGGAAGTATCGTTACGGAACGCAGAGGGTGCAGAGACGCAGAGTACGCCGAGAAGTGGCATTACGGGCGGCACGGAGTGCCGATCCGGAATCCAGGAAGAACATCAGTCACGGTGGAAAAAGACGGGCGTGGTTTCTGGATTCCGGGTCTCGCTTCGCTCGCCCGGAATGACGAAGGAGAAAAAACCACTCGCCCGGAATGACCCGCCTCCCCGTCATTCCGGAAAGCGCGTAGCGCTTATCCGGAATCCAGGAATGGATGACAACCACAGCGGCATGGATCAGCGTGGTTTCTGGATTCCGGCTCGCGCTCGCTCCGCTCGCTTGGCCGGAATGACGGGAGGAAAGAATTGCCTCCCGGATGGATGACCACGGAATCACACGGAAAGACACGGAAAGGATATGAGCCACGAAATCCACGAAACCCACGAAAGGAGGTTTTCGTTGCTGAAAAAACAATCCCCTCTGCGTTCGGGAACGATGAAATCCGAAAGTACATTTCCGTGTTTTCCGTGTGCTTCCGTGGCTATTCTTCCAGCTTCCAGCTTCCAGCTTCTGAATTCTGAATTCTGTACTCTGTATTC
>JALVEM010000001.1 GCA_027030825.1 Thiohalobacter sp. | reverse complement strand
GCCCAATCCCAAGCAGTGGGAGATGTATGAAAAGCACAACTGCGTATTCCACTACGAGCTGCCCCGCTCCTATCAGTACATGCGCAACTGGAACCAGGGCTACCTGCTGTGGGCCCAGGAACACCGCCTGACCCGCTACGCCGAACCCATCCTGATCCACATCTATTCCGAAGTGCTGCAGAAATTCCGCCTCGCGGCCCAGGGCAAGTCCGACGGCAAGCAGCCGCCCGACCATCTGCGCGAGCGCATCGAAACCTATTTCGATCCGCTGCCCTTCTACTACGAGCCGCTGGAGGCACAGCTGACCGATCTGCAGGACTACCCGCTCAACGCCGTCACCCAGCGGCCGATGGCCATGTACCACTCCTGGGACTCACAGAACGCCTGGCTGCGCCAGATCCACACCTACAACTTCCTGTACGTGAACCCGAAGACGGCGCGGGCCGCCGGGATCGAGGACGGCGGCTGGATGTGGGTGGAGTCCCAGTGGGGGCGAGTGCGCTGCCTGTGCCGCTACTCGGAGGCGGTCGAGCCGGGCACGGTCTGGACCTGGAACGCCATCGGCAAGGCCTCGGGCGCCTGGGCGCTGACGCCGGATGCCGACGAATCGCGCAAGGGCTTCCTGCTCAATCACCTGATCAGCGAGGAACTGCCCGCGCATGGCGCCGGCGAACACCTCTCCAACTCCGACCCCGTCACCGGCCAGGCCGGCTGGTACGACGTGCGCGTGCGCATCCGTCCGGCCGAGCCGGGCGAGCCGCCGGTGAGCTCGCCGCAGTTCGATCCGCTCCGGCCCGTGCCGGGCGAGGAAGGCCCGCGCCGCGGCTGGCTGGCCTATTTCGCGGGGAGGTTCGGGAAGGGAAGCTAGCCCGCAGGGCGAGCCGCCGGAGGCCGTGGGCGGGCGGCGCAGCGCCGAACCGAAAAAAACCGGACAAGACGAGGACACCGAATGACACAACTGGCTCTGGTCATCGACCTCAACGTCTGCGTGGGCTGCCACGCCTGCGTGACTTCCTGCAAGGAGTGGAACACCTCCGGGCCGGCCGGCCCCATGTCGGACTGCCACCCCTACGAGGCCGGCCCCACCGGCACCTTCTTCAACCGGGTGCAGACCTTCGAGGTCGGTGCCTTCCCACACACCGAGACGGTCCACTTCCCCAAGAGCTGCCTGCACTGCGAGGATCCGCCCTGCGTGCCGGTCTGCCCCACGGGCGCCAGCTACAAGCGCGAACAGGACGGCATCGTGCTGGTCGACTACGACAAGTGCATCGGCTGCAAGTACTGCTCCTGGGCCTGCCCCTACGGCGCCCGCGAGCTCGACGAGATGCAGAAGGTGATGAAGAAATGCACCCTCTGCGTGGACCGCATCTACAACGAAGACCTGCCGGAATCTGAACGCAAGCCGGCCTGTGTGCTCGCCTGCCCCACCAACGCCCGGCTGTTCGGCGACGTGCACGACCCCGAATCCGAAGTCTCCGTCGCCATCCGCGAAAACGGCGGCTATCCGCTGATGCCCGAGTGGGGCACGCGGCCGGCCAACCACTACCTGCCGCGCCGCAAGACCAGGATCACGCTCCACGAGGACGAGCTGGAACGGGCGGACAACCCGCTGAAGAAGGAAAAACGCAAGCTGAAACAACGTGTTGACGAACCCACCCTCGATGATGTCACAAGCTGGTAAAATGAAGGGAGTCATCGGCCGTCGCGCCACTGCCGGCGGTACCCTCCCTTTCGCGCAACACTGCCGGAATTTCAGGCGCGGCGGTCGGTGGCCTCATCCCACCGTCATGCATTCCGCCCTCAACCTCACAGTCGCACGGAGATCCTGCGCATGCATCCTGCCTTTTCCGTCATCTTTCTGACCACACTGATCGGCGTCGGCCAGGGGCTCTTCCTCGCGCTCTACACCAGCGAACTCTATGCCGCCGTGCGCGTGCTGCCCGCGGGCATCGATACCCGCGTCTTCTATGGCGAAGGCAGCGCGCTGGCGCTGGGCTTTCTGATGGCCGGACTGATCGCCTCCATGTTCCATCTCGGCCATCCCGAACGCGGCTGGCGCGCGGTGGCCCGCTGGCGCACCTCCTGGCTTTCCCGCGAAGTGATCCTGCTGCCGGCCTTCATGGCCGTCGTCTTCCTCTACGGCCTTGCCCACTACACCGGCTGGAATCCGGTGCTGGCCACGCTGGGCGCGGAAGGACGGGTCGCCGTGACCCTCACGCTGGTCATGGGCGGCATCGGCACCCTGCTGGCCTTCGGCCTGTTCGTGGCCACCGGCATGATCTACGCCTGCCTCAAGTTCCTGCGCGAATGGGCCACGCCGCTGACGGTGATCAACTTCATCCTGATGGGCGGGGCCTCCGGCTTCATGGCGGCCACGGCCTGGGCAGCCTGGCAGGCGCCCGGACTCGTGCAGTTCTACGCCGTCTGGAGCCTGATTCTCACGACCTTCGCCATGCTGGGCCGCACCGCCGCCTGGATCCGCAATGCACGGCTCAAGCCTGTCTCCACCCTGCAGACGGCCATTGGCGTGCGCCATACCCGGATCGTCCAGAAATCCCAGGGAGCGATGGGCGGCAGCTTCAATACCCGCGAATTCTTCCACGGCAAGCCGGAAGGTTTCGTCTGCCGCATGATGTGGACCGGGATGATCATGAGCTTTCTGGTACCGGTACTGCTGCTGACGGTCGCCATCGCCACGAACGCCCATGCCCTGTTCGCAGCGGCCTTCGTCACCCAGTATCTGGGGCTGATCGCCGAGCGCTGGACCTTCTTCGCCCAGGCCCGGCACCCGCAGAACCTCTACTACCAGACGGTCTGATTCCGGCTCATCCGGAACGCCGCCAGGCCTCTTGGATGAGCGAAGCGGAACGTGCCCATCATCCCGTGCGTTTCCGTGTGCTTCCGTGGCGATCCCATGACGGTCAGGGCCGCTCCAGAAGCCAGCCTTCGACGAAACCGGGATCCGGCACGCCGCTGACGGCCCGCACCACGCGCCCCCCGCGCAAGAAGTAGGTGCGCGGCAGCTCGCCGCGCCAGGCCGGATCCACGGCCCGTCGCAGGCGCAGGCTGTTCCCCTCCTCGAAGACCCGCGCCTCGGCCCACCCCAGCCCCCGTTCCTCGAGCACTGCCTCGATCTCTTCGGCCGCCTCGGGTCCATCGACCGAGACGAGCACCAGGTCCAGGATGGCGAGGCGCCGCTTCAGGGCCGCCCACTGGTCCAGCTCGCGGTAGCAGGGCGGGCACTCCAGCGACCAGAAGGCCACCACGAAGGCACGCTCTCCCCGCCTGGCGAATATCTCCGCCCAGCTGTCCTCTTCCCAGACCAGGGGGGCGGCGGACAGCCGTGCGCCCCCGCTCCCCAGCAGGACGGCCAGGCAAGCCAAAAGCCACCAGCGCCGCATATCAGCCTCCTTCCGGCCGGACGGTGAGTTCCACCCGCCGGTAGCCTGCCTGCCGGGTCTGCCAGGAGAGGAAAACCCGGTCCCGCCACGCCACCAGGTACGGGTAGTCCGCTTCGCCGGGCACCTCGGCCAGTACCCGCGCCGTACTCCAGGTCTCGCCCCCATCTTCGGAACGCATGCCGAGGATGCGACTGCGGCGGCCGTCGAATTCCCTCCAGGCCAGGTGGATGCGCCGGCCGACTGCGAGCAGGGCGGGATGACCGGCGTCCGCCTGGGGATCACCGAAGCGGACAGGCGGCGAGAAGCTGCGCCCGCCATCCCGGGTGCGGGCATAGCGCAGCCCGGGTTGCGGTCCTGCCCCGGTGTACCAGGCCAGGTGCCAGACCCCATGTGCCTCCACCGCCAGCGCCGGGCCGTGATGAGGACAGGCGTCGATGCGCCAGCCGTCGAAACTGGCCCTGCGCATCACGCCCGGCCGCCCCGGTTCCGCCAGGCGCATGAGGGCGTGATCGCGCACACCACCCTCGAAGATGTGCCGCCAGAGGAGCACCAGCCCGCCCTCCGGTTCCGCGGCCAGCGCCAGCCGGCAGCACTCGCAGGTGTGATCGACCAGCTTGCGGTCGGGTTGGAAGCGGGCGCCCCCGTCGGCCGACCAGCGGTAATAGAGGGCTGCGCCGCGGTAGCGCCGGCCTGCGGCCTCGGCACGGGTTCGGTCGCGCTTGTCCAGCCAGGCGACGACCAGGCGTCCTGCGGCATCGACCGCCAGGACGTCGAAGCGGTGCCCGATCTCCTGCCGGTCCGAGTTGAGTGTCACCGGTTCGCTGAAGCTGCGGCCGCCGTCGAGCGAGCGGCTGTAACGCACGTCACCGCTGAAACGGCGCGCCCCGCGCCGTGTCCAGGTGACATGAACCCGGCCCGCCGCGTCCACCGCCAGCTTGGGGCGGTGTTCCCCGAAAGCGGCAACCTCTTCCGGGCTGCGGTTGACCACCCGCGGTGGCGAGAGGGGCGCCTCCGGGGTCTCGGCGTGCTGGACGTAGACGTGGCCGCCATGCGCCCACGCCAGCCACAGGCCGCCGTGCCCGTCGACGAAGGGCGTGACGGCCCGGGCACAGCGCACACTGACCGGCCGCGCGGCATCGGCGCACGCCCGCCCCTGCCCGCCAAGGGCAGGGGCGGGTGACAGGAAGGCCCCGAGCAGCGCGGCCGCCGCGAACCAGGCTTGCGGGCGCATCCGCACCGCCTCCGCCTCACAGGAACCGGTAGCGGAGCCCGATGTACAACGTGCGCTCCAGCCCCGGTGCGTACTCGAATTTCTCGGGCTTGCCCCAGGATGCCGGCTTGTATCTGGCCGAGGTGGCATAACGCCGGTCGGTGAGGTTCATCACCCGGCCATGGAACTCCAGCCGCTCGTTGAACGGATAGTTCACGCGTAGGTTGAGCAGGCTGTGGCCATCGTACTTGTAGGTGTTGGCCTGGTCCATCCAGTAGGATCCCAGCCGCACCAGTTCGAGTTCGGCGCGGCCGCCGTCGAGCCAGGGCGCGCGGTAACCGGCGCGGGCGCTGGCGACGAGCCGCGGCGCCGATTCCATCTCGTTGCCGCTGTAGTCGGTGCTGCCGATCACCCACTCCTCGTAGGTGTGCTTGGCATAGGAAGCGGCCAGATCGAAATCCCAGGTGCCGGTGGCCCAGACGATGCGCGTCTCGATGCCGCGGTGCAGTGTCTCGCCCGCGTTGACCGAGTACCGGTCGCCGGTGGCCGGATCCCGATAGGTGAGGATGTCGTCCTTCTTGACCATCCGGTAGAAGGAGACCTCGTATTCCAGTCCCCCCGACCGACCGCCGCGCACGCCGATCTCGTAACTGTCCACCTTGACCGGATCCAGGCCCACCGTGTCCTCTGCCTTCCCCTGCCGGAAGAGCTGGCTCTCGGAGGGCACCCGGAAGGCGTGCCGGTAGGAGACGAAGGCGTTGAGACGGCCGGCGATACGCCAGGTCGCCCCCAGCTTTGGACTCAGGTGTTCGAAATCGACCGTGGTGCTGGCCGGCCGGCGGTGCGAACCGGTGGTCAGCTCGCCCAGCTTGTTGTCATAGTCGAACTCGGCGTTGTCGTAGCGCAGACCCGCGGAGAGACGCAGCCTCTCGGACGGCGAGAACTCCACATGGACATAAGGGGAGAAGGCCTGGTAGGTGACGTCGTAGTCGTAGATGAGGCTGTCCACCGTGTAGCTCACGTAGGTCCTGCCGTCGGTGTCCAGGGTCGGGTTGATGGCGTGCTCGGTGCGCCCGCCGGGGCTGTAGTCGACATCCAGGCCGGCGATGAGGCGGGTCTGCATGGGTGCGAAGTCGCGCCGGTACTTGAACAGTACACCGAAGGAATCGTTGCGCGTCTCATAGACCGTCGGGTCGTAGCTCAGCGACCAATTGGGCAGCAGCTCCATCACGTTGTGCCGCAGGTACGGCGTGACGCTGACCAGCGAGTCGGCATCCTCTTTCTCCCAGGCCACGGAGAGACGCACCGCCTGCACGTCTCGGTAGGAGATCGGCGTGTAGTTGCGCGTCGGATTGTTGTAATAGTCGTCCTGCAGCAGGCGCGAACTGCCGGCGGTCTGCTGGTCGATGTTGGAGGCCGCCAGGACCGTCTTCACGGTGGCGCCGCCTTCCAGGAAGGCATCCCAGCGCAGGGTGGCGCTCTGGCGGTCGTATTCGGTGGCGTCGCGCCAGCCGTCGGTGTGGGTCAGGTTGAGATCCAGGCGCACGCCGCCTTCTTCCCAGCCGGTGCCGCCGGTGGCCAGCAGG